>URTG01000134.1 GCA_900550705.1 uncultured Eubacteriales bacterium
GTGCTGCAGCTGCGGCAGTAAACCGCCATCCTGCACAGACAGCAAGCGATACAAAAGGCAAAACGTGGAGACGGGCAAAGCCCGTCGCCTCGCCGCTTTTTCCACAAGCTGAGCCCGGACGCGGGAGCGTCCGGGCTCTGATTTACTGATGCGCCCCCGTCAGCTTCCCCACCTCTTTGATGGAGGTCAGCACCATGCCGGTCAGGGCGAACAGGGCGATGGCGTTGGGGAGGACCATCAGGTTGTTGAACATATCCGTCAGCTCCCACACCAGATCGTTGGACATCAGGGTGCCCAGGAACATGAAGACCAGGGCGATGAGGGAGTAGACGGGGATGGCCTTCTTGCCGAACATATAGATCACGTTGATCTTGCCGAACATATTCCAGCTCAGCACGGTGGAGAAGGCGAAGAAGAACAGGCAGACGGCCACGAAGATAGCGCCCAGCTCCTCGCCGAAGACGGTGCCGAAGGCGATCTGGGCCAGGTTGGTCTTGCCCACCCCGTCGGGGATCACGCCGTCGGCCAGAATGCCGCCGTCGGTGTACAGGGTGCAGATGATGACCAGAGCGTTCAGGGTCAGGACGATAAAGGTGTCGATGAACACGCCGATCATAGCCACCACGCCCTGGTCATGGGCGTGGGCCACGTTGGCCTGGGCGTGGGCGTGGGGGGTGGAGCCCATGCCCGCCTCGTTGGAGAACAGGCCGCGCTTGGCGCCCTGGCTGATGGCGGTCTTGATGGCGTAGCCGAAGGAGCCGCCGATGATGGCCTGGGGCTGGAAGGCGTACTTGAAGATCAGGCCGAAGGTCTGGGGGATAGCGCGGAAGCGGATCACCAGAATGGCCAGCGCGCCCAGCAGGAAGATCACCGCCATGATGGGCACCACCTTCTCGGTGACGGCGGCCAGACGCTGCACACCGCCCAGGAAGATGAATCCGCAGAACACCACCAGGGCCACGCCCACGATCCAGGAGGGGATGCCGAAGGCGGTCTGGAAGGAGGAGCCGATGGAGTTGGCCTGCACCATGCAGCCCATAAAGCCCAGGGCCAGAACGATAGCCACGGCGAAGAAGTGGGCCAGGAACTTGCCGAAGCCGCCCTTAAACGCGGTGGTGATGTAGTACACGGGGCCGCCGTGGATGGTGCCGTCGGCGTCCACCCGGCGGGTCTTGATGGCCAGGGTGGCCTCCGCATAGATGGTAGCCATGCCGAAGAAGGCAATGACCCACATCCAGAAGATGGCACCGGGGCCGCCGGTGAGGATGGCACCGGAGGCGCCCACGATGTTGCCCGTGCCCACCTGGGCGGCGATGGCGGTGGCCAGGGCCTGGAAGGAGGTCATGCCGCTGTCCTGCCGCCCGCCCCGGAGGGACAGGTTGCCGAACAGCTTCTTCATGCCCTCGCCAAAGCAGCGGGCCTGGATCAAGCGGGTGCGGACGGTATACCAGATACCCACGCCCAGCAGAAGAAACACCAGAATATAATTGGACAGATACTCATTGATCCGGCAGACCACCGGATAGAGCACTGCCTCCACGGAACTGAACCATGCCATTGATACTCTCTCCTTTTACTATTGCTTTACTATTGCTGTTTTGCACGTCAGGAAAAACGAAACCGGACCGGGGAGAAGCAGCTCCACGGTCCGGAACAGGAACACAATCGACGACTTTCCAGCGCACACACACGCCGGCAAGCCGGTTTTGTCCTCCTCTGTCCTTTTGCCTGAGAGATTCACGGGAACGGCCCGTGTTGCACCTTCGGCACTCCTGTGGTAGAGAGCTTCTCCAGAGTCACATCCGCGCACAGTCCTCGTCCCGGGGCGGGACACCTGAGAGTGTTACTCCTTCGGCAAGCGGAAATGCTGTTTTCCTGCGCGCTTCGTCTGTCCTATTCAGTTGACTGGGGATACGATAACACATTCCCCCCCGTTTGTCAACACCTGGCGGACAAAGATTCCTGCCCGGCGGATTTTTGGAGGTTCCTCCTACTCCGCCGGGGAGATTCCCTTGAAAAGTTTACAATTTGCTCTTTTTTATTGACGGGGGATGTGGTATACTCGAAAAGATGAAATAGTTTATTCTGCCCTCCGCAAAATAATGTGTGATATTCCACTACTTCAAGAGGTGTTTTACTGATCATGAGTCTGTTTACCAAAATTTTCGGCACCTCCTCCCAGCGCGAGCTGAAGTCCATCTACCCCATCGCGGATAAGGTGGACGCTCTGGAGGAGGAGTATAAGGCCCTGACCGACGCCCAGCTCCAGGCCAAGACCCCGGAGTTCAAGGCCCGTCTGGCCAACGGCGAGACCCTGGACGACATTCTGCCCGAGGCCTTTGCCGCCTGCCGCGAGGCCGCCTGGCGTGTGCTGGGGATGCGCCCCTACCGGGTCCAGGTGGTGGGCGGCATCGTCCTGCACCAGGGCCGTATCGCCGAAATGAAGACCGGCGAAGGCAAGACCCTGGTGGCCACCCTGCCCGCCTATCTGAACGCCCTGGCCGGGAAGGGCGTCCACATCGTCACCGTGAACGACTACCTGGCCAAGCGTGACTCCGAGTGGATGGGCAAGGTCTACCGCTTCATGGGGCTGACGGTGGGTCTGGTCATCCACGGCGTCATCGGCCCGGACAAGAAGGCCGCCTACGATGCCGACATCACCTACGGCACCAACAACGAGTTCGGCTTTGACTACCTGCGGGACAACATGGCCATCTACTCCCAGGAGCTGGTCCAGCGGGGCCACGCCTTCGCCATCGTGGACGAGGTGGACTCCATCCTCATCGACGAGGCCCGCACCCCCCTGATCATCTCCGGCCAGGGGGAAAAGTCTACCCAGCTGTACACCATCGTGGACCGCTTCGTCTCCGGCCTGACCTGCCAGCGCATCGCCAAGGTGGACGAGAAGGAGGAGGAGGACGTCAACATCGACGCCGACTACATCGTCGATGAGAAGGCCCGCACCGCCACCCTCACCGCCCGGGGCATCAAGAAGGCCGAGGCCGCCTTCCAGCTGGAAAATCTGGCCGACCCGGAGAACACCACCCTGTCCCACCACATCAACCAGGCCATCAAGGCCCACGGCGTGATGAAGCGGGACATCGACTATGTGGTCAAGGACGGCCAGGTCATCATCGTGGACGAGTTCACCGGCCGTCTGATGTTCGGCCGCCGGTATAACGAGGGCCTGCACCAGGCCATCGAGGCCAAGGAGCACGTGGAGGTCGCCAACGAGTCCAAGACCCTGGCCACCATCACCTTCCAGAACTACTTCCGCCTGTACGACAAGCTGTCCGGCATGACCGGCACCGCCATGACCGAGCAGGAGGAGTTCGGCACCATCTATGAGCTGGACATTGTGGAGATCCCCACCAACAAGCCCCTGGCCCGTATCGACGACCCCGACGTGGTCTATAAAAACGTCAACGGCAAGCTCCGCGCCATCGTCCAGCAGATCGAGGAGTGCCACGCCAAGGGCCAGCCCGTGCTGGTGGGCACCATCTCCATCGAGAAGTCGGAGGAGCTGTCCGCCATTCTGAAGAAGAAGGGCATCCCCCACAACGTGCTGAACGCCAAGAACCACGAGAAGGAAGCCGAGATCGTGGCCCAGGCCGGCAAGCTCGGGGCGGTCACCGTGGCCACCAACATGGCCGGCCGTGGTACGGATATTATGCTGGGCGGCAACGCCGACTTCCTGGCCCGGGCCGACCTGCGGAAGGCCGGTATGCCCGACGGCCTCATCGCCGAGGCCACCGGCTTTGCCGAGACCGACAACGAGGAGATCCTCAACGCCCGGCAGCTGTACACCCAGGCGGAGTCCAAGTATAAAGACGAAATCCGCGCCGAGGCCGACAAGGTTCGCCAGGTGGGCGGCCTGTTCATCCTGGGCACCGAGCGGCACGAGTCCCGCCGCATCGACAACCAGCTCCGCGGCCGTGCCGGCCGTCAGGGCGACCCCGGCGAGACCCGGTTCTTCCTGTCCCTGGAGGACGACATCATGCGTCTGTTCGGCTCTGAGCGGATCATGGGCATGATGGAGAAGCTGGGCATCGACGAGGACACCCCCATCGACGCCAAGATGCTCTCCGGCGCCATCGAAAACGCCCAGAAGCAGGTGGAGTCCCGGAACTTCCAGACCCGTAAGAACGTGCTGCAATATGACGACGTCATGAACACCCAGCGCGAGGTCGTCTACAAGCAGCGCCGCCAGGTGCTGGACGGCGAGGACCTGGCCAACTCCATCCAGACCATGCTGCACACCATGGTAGAGAACGCCATCCACGGCCACCTGGGCGAGCAGAAGCACATGGATGCCCAGTCCTTCCGGGAGGCCACCGCCCCCTTCCGCACCATGTTCCTGGCCCCCGGTGTGCTGGAACTCACCGACGAGGAGCTGGCCCAGTACGATCCCCAGGCCCTGGTGGACCTGGTCACCGACAAGGCCCGGGAGGTCTACGCCGCCAAGGAGCAGGAGATCGGCGCGCCCATCATGCGGGAGCTGGAGCGGGTCATTATGCTCCGGGTGGTGGACGAGTACTGGATGGACCAGATCGACGCCATGAACGAGCTGAAGCAGGGCATCGGCCTGCGGGCTTACGCCCAGACCGACCCCGTGGTGGCCTATAAGAAGGAAGGCTACGATATGTTCGAAAACATGATCGCCGCCATCCAGGAGGAGACCCTCCGCCGCCTGTTCCTGGTCCGTCTCCGCCGCAACGAGGAGGTCAAGCGCGAGCGCGTGGCCACCGTCACCGGCGAGAGCGGTGCCGACGACGGCTCCGTCCAGCAGCAGCCCACCCGCCGCGTCATCCGCATCGGCCGCAACGACCCCTGCCCCTGCGGCAGCGGCCTGAAGTGGAAGAAGTGCACCTGCAAGAAGTTCCATCCGGAGC
>URTG01000135.1 GCA_900550705.1 uncultured Eubacteriales bacterium
GTTTGAAAGGGGACCATCAGGGTCCCCTTTTTCTTAAATCACTAACATTTTAACGCAGTTAAAATGTTTGCAGCTTGTCGAAAAAGTGGTTTTGCCGCTTTTTCGACAAGATGATTACCGCCGCAGATACTCCGGTGGGCGGTATTGCAGGGCCTCGGCCAGGTGGGGGGCCTGGATGGTCTCGCTGCCGTCCAGGTCGGCGATGGTCCGGGCCACCCGGAGGATGCGGTCGTAGCTCCGGGCGGTGAGGCCCATGCGGTCGAAGGCCCCCTTCATCAGCCGGCGGCCCGCCTCGTCCAGGGCGCAGAAGCAGTCCAGCCCCTCCCGGGCCAGACGGGCGTTGCAGGCTGCGCCGGACAGTGGGGCGCGCCGCTGCTGTACGCTCCGGGCCTGGTCCACCCGGGCCTTGATCCGGGCGGAGGACTCCGCCCGCTCCCGCTGTGACAGCTCCTCAAAGTCCAGGGAGCCCACCTCGGCGAACAGGTCGATCCGGTCCAGCAGGGGGCCGGACAGGCGGGAGAGGTACTTCTTCACATCCCCCTCGCTGCACCGGCAGCGGCCGGAGGGGTGCCCGTACCAGCCGCAGCGGCAGGGATTCATGGCGCAGACCAGCATGAACCGGCTGGGATAGGTGACGGTGCCCGCCGCCCGGGAGATCTGGACCTGGCCGTCCTCCAGAGGCTGGCGCAGGACCTCTAAGACCTCCTTGGGGAACTCGGGCAGCTCGTCCAGAAAGAGGACCCCGTTGTGGGCCAGGGAGATCTCGCCCGGACGGGGGTTGGAGCCGCCGCCCGCCATGCCCATGGGGGACACGGTGTGATGGGGGGAGCGGAAGGGCCGCACGTCGATGAGGGGGTGCTCCGCCGTGGTCAGCCCCATGACGGAGTGGATTTCCGTGGTCTCCAGCGCCTCAGCCTGGGTCATTTCCGGCAGGATGCCGGGCAGACGCCGGGCCAGCATGGACTTGCCGGAGCCGGGACTGCCGGTCATCAGCACGTTGTGGCCGCCGGCGGCGGCGATCTCCAGGGCGCGCTTCACCGCATCCTGGCCCTTGACCTCGGAGAAATCCGGGCAGTGGACCCGGGCGGCGGTGGGCGTCCAGGGGACGGCGGGGGCGATGGGCTCCTCGCCGGAGAGATGGCGGACCAGCTGGGCCACGTCGTGGACGGGGTAGACGGCGGGGCCGTCGGCCAGGGTGGCCTCGGCGGCGTTTTCCTCCGGGACGTACAGGGCCTGCAGCCCCTCCCGCTTGGCGGCCAGGGCCATGGGCAGCATGCCCGCGCAGGGCCGGAGCTGGCCGGACAGGGACAGCTCGCCCACAAAGGCGCAGGCGCTCTCCCGCAGGCGGAGCTGCCCGCCGGCGCACAGCAGCCCCACCAGAATGGGCAGGTCGTACAGGGTGCCGATTTTTTTCACATGGGCGGGGGCCAGATTCACCGTGATCCGGCTGACGGGGAAGCGGAAGCCCTGGTTCTTGATGGCCGCCCGGACCCGCTCCCGGGCCTCGTTGATGGCGGCGTCGGGTAGGCCCACTACGGTGAAGGCGGGCAGGCCGTTGGACAGGTCGCACTCCACCGACACGGGGTAGCCCGCCACGCCGTGGAGCCCCAGGGAGTGGATGGAATAGACCATGCCAAACTCCTCCTTATTCTTTCATTTGCTGTACTGCACAAATAGAGCGGACCTTTGCCTTTGGAATGATTCAGTTATTTTCCTTTTCGCTTCCCCCGGGGGAGGCGATTTTCTCTACCAGGGCCCATTCCACCCGGCGGTCGCACAGCTCCTCCACGCGGATGCGGAGACCCAGAGCCTCCACCACCGGGCGGCTGCCGTCCTCGGGGATGACGGGCAGCTGGGAGAAGACCAGGCCGCCCAGGGTGTCGTAGTCCCGGTCGTCCTCCTGGGGCAGGTCGATGCCCACGGTGGCGGCCAGCTCCTCTAAATCGGCGGAGCCGGAGACGCGCCAGCGGCCGTCCTCCAGGCGGATGATGTCCTGCTCCTCCTGGGGGTCGAACTCGTCGTAGATCTTGCCCACCAGCTCCTCCAGCAGGTCCTCCAGGGTGACCAGACCGCTGGTGCCGCCGTATTCGTCCACCACCAGGGCCATATGGATCTTTTTGCTCTGCATATCCCGGAACAGACGGTCGGCGGGCACGGTCTCGGGGACGAAGTACCCCGGGCGCAGCAGGTCCCGCATGGGCTTGGGCTGGGGCAGACGGAAATTCAGCAGGTAGTCCCGGGTGGACAGCACCCCCAGAATGTCGTCCACGTCGTCCTGATACACCGGAAAGCGGGACAGGCCGGACTGATGGATGGCCTTCACCACCGTGTCCTCGTCGGCATCCACGGCCAGGGAGACCATGTCCCTCCGGTGGACCATCACGTCCCAGGCGGTCATGTTGTCGAACTCAAAGACATTCTCGATCAGCTCTTTTTCGTTGCTCTGGATGGCGCCGGACTCCTCGCCCTCCTCCACCATGGCCATGATGTTGTCCTCTGACACGTCGCCGCCCCGGCGGAGCAGCCGCCGCACCGGCTGGCGCAGCAGCAGGATGATATTGCCCAGCAGGCTGATCCCAAATAATATGGGCCATAATTGGTCCCCAGACACGGAAATTCCCCCTTGCTGTTGTTCCCGGCCCGCCTCCCTCTGTCCTCCGGCGGGCCGCTTGTACCTTATATTATATCAGACCCAGGCCCCGGGGGCAAGAAGTTCCCCGGGGGAATCCGGCGTTATTTCAATACATCCAGTATAAAATCCTCGCCAAAATACTCTTTGACAAAGTCTACGTCCTCCACCTGAATGGTTTTTCCGTCCAGATGGGCCAGCGGCCCGGCGTCGGTGGTGAAGTGGAAGGACAGCTTATAGGAGTAGAGCGCCTGACCGTGGCGGCCGTATTTGCGGTTTTCCCGCTCGCTGCCATACTTGCCGTCCCCCAGCAGGGGGTGGCCGGCGGCGGCGAACTGGGCGCGGATCTGGTGGGTCCGGCCGGTGATGAGGTCGCACTCCACCAGGGACAGGCCGTTTTTCACGGCCAGGGTGCGGTAGACGGTGATGGCCGTCTTGGCCCCGGGCTTGGGGCGGCGGCTGACGAAGACCTGCTTTTTCACCTCGTCCTTAAAAAGATAGCCCTCCAGCTTTCCGGCGGGGGGGTCCATGGGGCCGTGGACCACGCAGAGATAATATTTGCTCAGCTCCCGGTCCTTGATTTTCTGGTTCATTACCCGCAGCCCCTCGGCGGTCTTGGCGGCGATGACGATGCCGCCGGTGTTCCGGTCGATGCGGTTGCACAGGGCGGGGGCAAAGGAGTTCTCCCAGTAGGGGGACCACTCCTTTTTCTGATAGAGGTAGGCCTGGATGTGGGTGAGCAGGGTGTTCACCCGCTCGTTCTCGTCGGGGTGGACCACCAGGCCGGGGCGCTTGTCCAGCAGCAGGATGTGCTCGTCCTCATAGAGGATGTTCAGCTTGGGCTGGTAGAGGGAGAGAAAGGCGTTCTCCGGCGTGGGGCGCTGGAAAAATTCGTCGTTGATATACAGCTGGAGCACGTCCCCCACCGCCAGGCGGACATCCCGCTTGGAGCCTTTGCCGTTGACCTTCACCCGCTTCAGGCGGATGTACTTCTGGGCCAGCGGGGCGGGGAGCAGAGGCAGCGTCTTGGCCAGCCAGCGGTCCAGCCGCTGCCCGGCGTCGTTCTTTCCAATGGTAAATTCCTTCACGAGGGGGGTTCCTCCCAATGATCCTCTCCCGACTCCGGTCCGGAAAGGAGGAAGGCCGGGAGGGCGGGAGATTATTTTTGATAGTAGCATTGCAACATAAAAAAATGTTTTTGTCAATACAAAAAAAGGTTTGACAAGTGGGGGCAGTGCCGTTATAATACTCTTTGTACCATTATGCAAGAAAGAGGGCTTGCCCCCGGGGAGGAACCTATGCGCCTGGATCTGAGAGAGATTATCCATACCCCTGACGCAAAAAAGGACTTCCAGCTTCAGTTAGACCTGTCTGACCTGGAGTTTTATGGGCGGAACCCCATCTGCCGACCTGTTCTGGCCGAGGGCAGCGTGACCAACCACGCCGGCGCTCTGGTGCTGGAGGGGACGGCCCACTCCCTGCTGGACCTGCTCTGCGACCGCTGCGGAAAAGAATTTTCCCGCGAAAAGGTCGTGCCGCTGGATTGCTTGGTGGCCCAGGAGCTGGAGGACGAGGAGAACGACGAAATCGTTCTGCTGGACGGCACGGAGCTGGACCTGGACCAGGTGGTCACCGAGGCCTTTGTCCTTGCGATGGATACCAAAAACCTTTGCTCAGACGACTGTAAAGGGCTGTGTGCCAACTGCGGAGCCGACCTGAACCTCGGCCCCTGCGGGTGCAGACCTGAAGTAGATCCAAGACTGGCAGTCCTTGCACAGCTGTTGGATAGCGAGACTGAGTGAGTAGTCGAAGAAGTAGTGCCTTGGGCAATATCTAAGAAATCTGACATGATGGCCTTGGTTCAGCCGATGATGCCCGATTTTTTAGATATTGCCTCAGCGCAAACCGAAGGAGGTGTCACCCATGGCGGTTCCTAAGAGAAAAGTGTCTAAGGCCCGGCGCGATAAGCGGCGCAGCTCCGTGTGGAAGCTGGAGACCCCCGGTATCGTGACCTGCCCCAAGTGCGGGGCTTACCGGCTGCCTCACCGGATGTGCAAAAACTGCCTGACCTACAATGGTCGTAGCTTTGGTCAGGTCGAGGCCCCTGCCCAGCAGTAATGCAGGAAATTTGCAATCACGAAAAATCCGTTGCGCCAACGCGCAGCGGATTTTTTGTGTTTTCCGCCCCCTTCGGGGGCGAAAAAGCAAAATATCAGCTTGTCGAAAAAGTGGCTTCG
>URTG01000136.1 GCA_900550705.1 uncultured Eubacteriales bacterium
ACGCGGCGTTGCTGGGTCAGGCTTGCGCCCATTGCCCAATATTCCCCACTGCTGCCTCCCGTAGGAGTCTGGGCCGTGTCTCAGTCCCAATGTGGCCGGCCAACCTCTCAGTCCGGCTACTGATCGTCGCCTTGGTGGGCCGTTACCCCGCCAACCAGCTAATCAGACGCGAGTTCATCTCAGAGCGATAAATCTTTGGCAGTCAGAGCCATGCGACTCAACTGCATCATGCGGTATTAGCACAAATTTCTCTGTGTTATTCCCCACTCCAAGGCAGATTACTCACGCGTTACTCACCCGTCCGCCACTAAGTAACCTAATCCATTGGACGAATCCTCTGTCATAGGCACTCCGTTCGACTTGCATGTGTTAAGCACGCCGCCAGCGTTCATCCTGAGCCAGGATCAAACTCTCAATAAAATGGTATTTCAACGGCCAAAGCCGTTCAAATCAATTTATTGAAGCGTTCCTTGCTTCAAAGAAAATCATTGACGTTGTCCTACAAGCTTTTGCTTGAAAAAACAACTAAATCTTTCTGGTGCTTTTTCGTGTTTGTCACGTTGTTTAATTTACAAGGTACACACCGCACTCTTGCGGCGCTTATCAAGGATACCACATCGTTTTCCCTTTGTCAAGAACTTTTTTCGAGCTTTTTCAAACTCTTTCGCAGCTCTCTCATCCGCCGGCTTCACTTTTGCAGCTCCCGCCGCCCTTTCGGACAGCTTATTAAGGATAGCACACTCGCCTCCGCTTGTCAAGAACTTTTTTCGGAACTTTTCAAGTCCTTTTGTTCCTTCTGTGCAGAAACTCCTATGTTTTCCCTGTCTTTGTGGTCAGCCGAGGGGGCCTCCCGCAAAGCGCTTGATTATATTACCAGAGACCTGTCCGTTTGTCAACACCTTTTTTCATTTTTTTCGAATTTCTCCCTGCGTTGGTTCTTTGCCCTCTGAATCCCCCAAACTACCGACGGCAGAGCCAGGCCCAGGAGCAGACTGCCCAGCGGGACCCAGCGGGCGGCCCCGTCGGCGGGGAGGACCAGGGCCATCGTCCCGCTGCCCAGCACGGTCAGCCAGGGGCACCAGGGGACGGAGCGGCCCTTCCACTCCTCTATAATATATCGAATCGCAAAGACCAGCACCCCGGCCATGCACAGGTCAGCCAGGGTCCACAGGGCGGCGGCGGCGCCCTCCACCCGCTGGAAGGCCCCCTCGATGCCGACCTGCTTGGTGAGGGCAAAGAAGGGGCGGTCCAGCCGGGTGACCAGACCCACACCCAGACAGCCCAGGAGCACCGCCTGGCCCATAGCCAGCAGACCGCAGCCGCCCAGGGTCCAGAGGAGGGTGTGGGCGCTCCCCTTCTCCGCCCTCTCTGTGGGGAGAAAGGCGACGAACAGCCCCCATCCCAGCGTCCCCGCCGTGGTCAGCGCGCCGGCCAGCAGGGGCTTGGGGGCCAGCGCCGCCGGCGTCAGCCGCAGCAGGTCCGCCGGGCGGAGGGACAGGAGCAGAACCACGGCCACAGCCGTCAGCAGCAGCGCCAGAAAGAGCTGCCCCGCCCGGGCAAAGGCCCCCAGTGTCCCCCGGCCCATCCAGAGGACGAGGGCGGCGGTGACCAGAAGGAAAAACCACAGGGTGCCGTCTCGCGTGCCGGAGTCCACCAGCCGCTGGGCGCACAGGCGGAAGCGCAGCGCCAGCAGACCCAGGCCCCAGAGCAGGTAGAGGGCCAGCACCCCCTTCCCCGCCTTTCGTCCCAGCACGGAGGAGAGGGACGCAGCCAGCCCCCGCTCCCCGGCCAGAGCGCTCAGCAGCGACAGGAGCAACAGCAGCGGGAGCGCCGCCAGCAGAGGGGCCAGCCAGCTGCCGGGGCCGGACAGGTCGGCCAGCTGCCGGGGCAGGTGCTCCGCCGCCGGGGCCAGCCCCCCCGCCCAGAACAGGGCCATGCGCTGGGTCTGGGATAGCTTGTTTCTCATGGAATCACCTCATCCGTCTTGGAGCTGCACCTGAACGGTCAGGGAAATGGGCAGCCGGGCAAACCGCTCCGGCCAGCACTCCCCCGTCTCCGTCCACGCCCCGGACCGGGCCGCCGCCCGGAGGCCGAGGCCGGTGCAGTCGGCCCCCCAGGCCTGGAGCTGGGTCAGGGCGGCGCGGATCTGGGCAGTCTCCCGGGCAATCACCGCCCGCTTGGCCCGGTCCCGCTCCCCAGATGTCAAGGGCGTGTTGTTTTCTTCGCAGGAGGCCCGCACCCGGCAGGTGACGGTCAGGCCGGAGAGGGTCCCCGGTCCCCCCCGCCGGGGCAGACAGGTCACCCCCGCGCCCTCCGCCCGGAGGACGACCCGGTTCTCCCCCAGGCTCTGGGTCCAGATGTCCGCCTGGCCGCCGCCGGTGAGGCGCTCCAGCCCCCGGGCCGCGCCGCCGGTGAGAACGCCCTTCAGCGCGCCGTCCCTCAGTACCCCGTAGCCCGCGGCGGTGAGGGGGGCATCCTCCGCTCCCCGGGTCAGGACGGGGACGTAGGCACAGCCCCGGTCCAGAAGGTCGGCGTACACCTCCCCCGCCGTGCGGGGCAGGAGGGACAGGCCCATCTCCCCATCCGTGCCCAGGGTGATGAGCTGGCGGTCCACGCCCCCGGAGCCGCCGGCGCGGATGGCCTCCGCCGCCGTCTGGTCCAGGGTGAGCCACAGCTGAGCGCCCAGACTCAGCTCCCCGCTGCGGGCGCAGGCGTCCAGAACGGGGCGCACGTCCGCCCGGGCCAGGTCCTCCCCCAGGAGGAGCTGGTCCACATAGCCGAAGAAGACATAGCGGTAGCTCAGGCTCTGCATGGCCAGACAGGCGGCGCTGAGGGAATCCCGCCGGGCAGACAGCACCAGGGCCGGCTCCTGCTCCCCCTGGTGCTGTCCGTTGGCCTGGGGGCCGGTGGAGGCGGTGACGGACAGCCCGTCCCCCGCCCGGTCCACCCCCAGGGTGCGAAGCAGGGCCATGTCCTCCATCTCCCGGGGATAGGGCAGGGGGCTGCAGCCGGTGAGCAGGGCCGCAGCCGCCAGGGCGGCGCAGAAAAGCTGTCCTCTCATCGCTGGTTCCTCCGGTTCCGGGTGTGGATGGGGCCGTCCCGCCACTTCAGCCAGGGCAGGGGCAGGCGCAGCAGGCTGGGGCCCCGGGCCGGGGTGGGGCGGCCCGTGGTAAAGGGGGCCAGATAGGGCACGCCGAAGGTCTCCAGCGCCGCCAGGTGGTAAATGAGGGCAGCACACCCCGCCGTCAGACCGAACAGTCCCCCCAGGCTGGCCAGAATCGCCAGGAGAAACCGCCACAGCCGCAGGGCGCTGCCCAGGTCCTGAGAGGGCTGGGTGTATCCCGCCACCCCCGCAATGGCCACGGCGATGAGCACCGCCGGAGAGACAATCCGCGCCTCCACCGCCGCGTTGCCCACCACCAGGCCGCCCAGGATGGACACGGTGGCCCCGATGGGTCCGGGGAGACGCAGCCCCGCCTCCTGAATGACCTCGAAGGACAGCAGCATGATCAGGACCTCGAAAATGGTGGAAAAGGGGACCTCCTGCTTGGCGGCCACAATGGACAGGGCCAGCTTGACCGGGATGGCCTCCGGGTGAAAGGTGACCAGGGCGATATACAGCCCGGGCAGCAGGATGGTGAGCGCCGCGCAGCTGTATCGGATGAGCCGGAGGGCGGAGGCCGCCATCCAGTGGTAGGCCCGGTCCTGGCCGGTTTTGAAGAACTGGTCCAGGGTCCCCGGGGCCAGCCAGCCCAGGGGAATGCCGTCGGCCAGCAGACCCACCCGGCCCTCCAGCAGGCCCCGGCAGAAGCGGTCGGGCCGCTGGGTGCAGGGCATCAGGGGGAACGGGGTGGACAGATTTCCGGTGAGGTATTCCTCCAGGTCCCCCGCCGCCTCGATCCCGTCGATGTCCAGGTCCGCCAGGCCCCGGTCCAGGCGGGCCACGGTGTCCGGGTCGGCGATGCCGTCCAGCCAGAGGACATCCACCGGGGTGAGGGTCTGCCGCCCCACGATGTGCTCCCGCACCTTCAGCTCCGGGGCGCGGAGACGGCGGCGGACCAGAGAGGTGTTGGTCCGCAGGCTCTCTACAAAGGAGTCTCTGGCCCCCTTCAGGGCTGGTTCGTTTTCCGGCTCGCCCACGGCGCGCTTCTCCTCTGTGGCGGCGGCGGCCAGCAGCGCCCCGGGGCAGCCGGAGAGAAAGATCGCGCAGCTGCCGTTGATCACGCCGCCCACCGCCCGGTCCAGGCTGGTCTCCACCCGAACATCCTGATTATAGAGGACGGACGCTGCCAGCCACGCGGGAAGATCTGCATTCTCCGGCGGCGGGCCGCTTCGCAGCAGGGGGCGGAGGATATAGTCATTCACCCGCTCCGTCCGGGCCATCCCCACAATGCTGCACAGCACCGCCTCCGGCCCGTCCTCTCCCCAGAGCCGGAGACGCCGGAGGGAGAAGTCCGCGCAGTCGTGGAAAACCTGGGTAAACCGCTCCAGCGTCAGTGCGCCGGACAGCCGCGGCTCCCGCCTGGGATGCGCGCCCCCGTCCTTTGCCATAAAAACCGCCCCCTTTCCGGAGTAGTGTGCCCGGAAGGGAGGCGGTTATGTGTGAAAGGATTATTTTTGCGGGATGGGGGCTTGTTTTCGATGGTGCGGCGGGTATCGCGGGACGCTGAGGACAGCGTCCCCTACAACGCAGCATTTTGTCATTTAAAAGAGCTCAAAATCCTTCAATCCCCCTCATCCGGCCCGCTGAGCCGGCCACCTTCCCC
>URTG01000137.1 GCA_900550705.1 uncultured Eubacteriales bacterium
AAGGACGAGAACGGCAAGGTGGTCATCGACCCCGAGACCGGCAAGCCCAAGAAGGACCCCAAGACCATGCAGCCCTACACCGTGCTGGATGATATTCACGAGATCGAGGCCCTGCCCGAGACCACCGAGAAGGAGATCGCCTACAAGAACTTCCGCCGCGAGGCCATCAAGCCCTATAAGCAGATGCGGATTCCCCAGCCCGACTTCGTGCTGTGCTGCAACAACATCTGCAACTGCATGACCAAGTGGTATGAGAATATTGCCCGTATGTGCAATATCCCCCTGATCATGATCGACATCCCCTACAACAACACCGTAGAGGTCGCCGACACCAACGTGGCCTACGTCCGCGCTCAGTTCGACAACGCCATCCATCAGCTGGAGAAGCTGACCGGCAAGAAGTTCGACGAGAAGAAGTTCGAGGACGCCTGCAAGCACGCCAACCGCACCGCCCAGAACTGGCTGAAGGTCTGTGATTACCTGCAGTACAAGCCCGCCCCCATGAGCGGCTTCGATCTGTTCAACCACATGGCCGACGTGGTCACCGCCCGCGGCAAGGAAGCCGCTGCCGATGCCTTTGAACTGCTGGCCCAGGATCTGGAGAAGAACATCAAGGAGGGCACCTCCACCCTGCCCTTCCCCGAGCAGTACCGTGTCATGTTCGAGGGCATCCCCTGCTGGCCCAAGCTGCCCAACCTGTTCAAGCCGCTGAAGGCCAACGGCGTCAACGTCACCGCCGTTGTGTACGCCCCCGCCTTCGGCTTCGTGTACAACAACATCGACGAGATGGCCCGCGCCTACTACAAGGCCCCCAACTCCGTCTGCATCGAGCAGGGCGTGGATTGGCGTGAGGGCATCTGCCGGGACAACAAGGTGGACGGCGTTCTGGTCCACTACAACCGTTCCTGCAAGCCCTGGTCCGGCTACATGGCCGAGATGCAGCGCCGCTTCACCCGGGATCTGGGCGTGCCCTGCGCCGGCTTCGACGGCGACCAGGCTGACCCCCGTAACTTTAACGAGGCGCAGTATGAGACCCGCGTTCAGGGTCTGGTAGAGGCCATGGAGGCCAATAAGGCGAAGAAGGAGGACGAGGCGAAATGAGTACCGAGGTTTTGCTGAAAGAGTTTGCTGAAGTGGCCGAGCACCCCCATCGTGTGCTGACCGGCTATAAGAACGAGGGCAAGAAGGTCATTGGCGTTCTGCCTTACTTCGCTCCTGTGGAGTTGGTCCTGGCTGCCGGTATGGTGCCCATGGGCATCTGGGGCAGCAACAAGAAGACCATCTCCATGGCCAAGGAGTACTGCGCCACCTTCTACTGCACCATCGCCCAGCTGGCCCTGGAGATGCTGCTGGACGGCACCATGGATCAGCTGGACGGCATCATCACCCCCACCATCTGCGACACGCTGCGCCCCATGAGCCAGAACTTCCGCGTGGCTATGGAGGGCAAGCTGCCCTGCATCTTCCTGGCGCACCCCCAGTATCGCCGTCCCTCCTTCGGCCTGCAGTTCACCGTGGACCAGTATATGCACGTGAAGGCCGAGCTGGAGAAGATCTCCGGCACCGCCATCACCGACGACTCCCTGCGTGAGGCCATCAAGGTCATGAACCGCAGCCGCGCCGCCCGCCGGAACTTCGTCAAGCTGGCCAGCGAGCACTGCGACGTGATCACCGCCGTGAAGCGCTCCGCCGTTCTGCGCGCCGCCTGGTTCATGGAGCCCGCCGTCTTCGCCGAGAAGCTGGAGACTCTGAACGCCGAGCTGGCCAAGCTGCCCGCCGCCAACTGGACCGGCAAGAAGGTCGTCACCTCCGGCATCATCTGCGACAATCCCAAGCTGCTGCAGATCTTCGACGACAACCACATTGCCATCGCCGCCGACGACGTGGCCCAGGAGAGCCGATCCTTCCGCGTGGACGCCAGCGAGGAGGGCGATCCCATGATGGCCCTGGCCCAGCAGTTTGCCGACCAGGACTACGACGACCTGCTCTATGATGAGGAGTCCAACAAGAACCGCCGCGGTGAGTTCGTGGCCAAGCTGGTCAAGGACAGCGGCGCCCAGGGTCTGGTCCTGTTCATGCAGCAGTTCTGCGACCCCGAGGAGATGGAGTATCCTTACCTGAAGAAGGCCCTGGATGCGGCCGACATTCCGCACATCAAGCTGGGCGTGGACCAGCAGATGCGCGACTTCGGCCAGGCCAGCACCGCCATCCAGGCGTTCGCCGACGTTCTGTAAAGAAATCGTTCCAATTTTCTTTCGCACCTGCCGATGAACTTGACATTTCCCTTGGGAAAATGTTATAATCAACCGTATTTCGGTTCCCGCCGTTTTTTCGCAAAACGGCGGGGGCCGCAGGCTGGGAAAAAGCCCGGATTTTCGTGTAAGATCCGGGCTTTTTCCGAATCAGTCAAATTATATAGAAGGAGAAATAAGCTATGAACTACAATGTTACTGTGAATGGCAAGGTTTACAATGTAACAGTGGAGAAGACCGGCGCTGCCGCTCCTCACGCTGCTGCCCCCGTTGCCGCTCCTGTGGCCGCCCCCGTGGCCGCTGCTCCCGCCGCTCCCGCCGCTGCCCCCGCTCCCGCTCCTGCCGCCGCTCCCGCCCCCGCTGCGGCTCCCGCTGCCGTGGCCGCCGGTGAGACTGCCGTGAAGAGCCCCATGCCCGGCAACGTCTTCAAGGTCGAGTGCAAGGTCGGCCAGGCCGTGAAGGCCGGCGACGTGCTGGTGGTCCTGGAGGCCATGAAGATGGAGATCGAGGTCGCCGCTCCCGCTGACGGCACCGTCAAGGCGATCTCCGCCACTGTGGGCAGCACCGTCAACACCGACGACCTGCTGGTCACTCTGGGTTAATTTGAGGGGGATCTGCATTTATGCCTAGTGTTGAAAAAGCAATTCTGAACCCGAATAACCCCCTGTCTGTGGGCGACGCCCTGATGGTCGCCGTCTGCGGTCTGCTGGTGGTCTTCATGATGCTGGCCATTCTGGCCCTGGTCATCGTGGTGATCTCCAAGGTGGTGGGTTCCATCGAGGGCAAGGCGAAGGCCGCCGCGGCTCCTGCCGCTAAGAAGGCCGCCCCCGCTGCCCCCGCTGCCGCACCGGCTGCGCCGGAGCAGGACCAGGGCGAGCTGGTGGCCGTGATGATGGCCGCCGTGGCGGAGGAGTCTGGTATGCCCATGAGCTCCTTCCAGATCACCAACATCGCCCCCGCCGCTCCTGTGGCTGCCGCCCCTGTGGCCGCCCCTGCTGCGCCTGCGGCTGCCCCCGCCCCCGCTCCTGCCGCGGCTCCCGCTCCCGCTGCTGCTCCCGCCGCCGTGGCGGCCGGTGAGACTGCCGTGAAGAGCCCCATGCCCGGCAATGTCTTCAAGGTCGAATGCAAGGTCGGCCAGGCCGTGAAGGCCGGCGACGTGCTGGTGGTCCTGGAGGCCATGAAGATGGAGATCGAAGTCGCTGCGCCCGCCGACGGCACCGTCAAGGCTGTGTCCGCCACCGTGGGCAGCACCGTCAACACCGATGACCTGCTGGTCACTCTGGGTTGAAAGGAGGGGTAAAGTATGAATTTTCTTGTTGAGGTTCTGACCAAGATCATGCAGGGTTCCGGCTTTGCCGCTCTGGATTGGAAGACCGCTTTTATGCTGTTTATCGCCTGTGTGCTGCTGTACATGGGCATCGGCAAGGGCTTCGAGCCCCTGCTGCTGGTTCCTATCGCCTTTGGTATGCTGCTGGCCAACCTGCCTGTGACCGGCCTGTTTAACGCCCCCGTGTACGACGCCGCCACCCATAGCGGCACCGTGGGCTTTATGTGGGTCCTGTATCAGGGCGTTCAGTACGCCATTTACCCGTCCATTATCTTTATGGGCATCGGCGCTATGACGGACTTTGGCCCCCTGCTGGCCAACCCCATGTCCCTGCTGCTGGGCGCTGCCGCGCAGCTGGGCATTTTCACCGCCTTCCTGCTGGCCGTTCTGGCGCTGGGCTTCACCCCTGCCCAGGCTGCCGCCATCGGCGTCATCGGCGGCGCTGACGGCCCCACCGCCATCCTGACTGCGTCCAAGCTGGCTGTGGAGCTGCTGCCCGCCATCGCCATCGCAGCCTACTCCTACATGGCGCTGATCCCCATGATCCAGCCCCCGCTGATGAAGCTGATGACCACCAAGGAGATGCGGAAGGTCAAGATGACCCAGCTGCGCGCTGTGTCCAAGACCGAGAAGATCATCTTCCCCATCGCCGTGACCATCTTCGTGGTGCTGCTGATCCCCGACACCGCCCCCCTGCTGGGTATGCTCATGCTGGGCAACCTGTTCCGTGAGTGCGGCGTCACCGAGCGTCTGTCCGACATCGCTCAGAACGGTCTGATGAACATCGTCACCATTCCTCTGGGCCTGTCCGTGGGCTTCAAGGCCACTGCGGATACCTTCCTGACCAAGCAGACCGTCTCCATCATCATCCTGGGTCTGTGCGCCTTCATGCTGTCCACCATCGGCGGCCTGCTGTTCGGCGACGTCATGTACATCCTGACCAAGGGTAAGGTCAACCCCCTGATCGGCTCCGCCGGCGTGTCCGCCGTGCCTATGGCCGCTCGTGTGGCCCAGACCGTCGGTCAGAAGGAGAACCCCTCCAACTTCCTGCTCATGCACGCCATGGGTCCCAACGTGGCCGGTGTTATCGGCTCCGCGGTCGCCGCTGGCTTCATGATCAAGGTGTTCGGCGGCTGATCTCAGCTGCTGTCCTTCCAAACGGCGCGCCGGC
>URTG01000138.1 GCA_900550705.1 uncultured Eubacteriales bacterium
CATCCGTCTCGGCTGCGCCGAGCCACCTTCCCCCTGGAAGGGGGAAGGTGCCCCAGTGCTCACACTGGGGCGGATGAGGGTGACTTCCGTACAAACCGCACCAACCCAAGGGCCAGATAACTCCTAACTCCTCCCTCCTAACTCCTAACTCTCCAAACGTTGACTTTCCTCGCCCCATGCGCTAAAATAGCGAGGATTCTCTATTCTGGAAGACAGGTGATTTCATGGGACGAATTTCCCGCTTTCTTGGCTTGTGTCTCACTGCCGCGCTGCTGGTGTCCTGCGGCGGCGGGGGCGGCGCAAGCGCTCCGGCAGAGGACGACGCGGTCACGTTTTCCGACGCACTGGGCCGCACGGTGACTGTCTCCCATCCCCGGCGGGTGGCGGCGCTCATCGGCAGCTTTGCGGACATCTGGTGCCTGGCCGGGGGGCACGACACCCTGGTGGCCGCGGCGGATGACGCATGGACCAGCTTTTCCCTGGGCCTGGACGACAGCGTGGCCAATCTGGGCAAGATCAAGCAGCCCAACCTGGAGCTGCTGTTGGGGACCCAGCCCGACCTGATCCTGGCCAGCAGCAACACCGCCGCCGATGTGGCGCTGCAGGGGGTGCTGGAGGACTCCGGCCTGAACGTGGCCTACTTCAAGGTGACGGATTTTGACGACTACCTGTCCATGCTGGACCTGTGCACCCAGATCACCGGCCAGCGGGACCGCTACCGGCAGTACGGCCTGGACCTGGAGGCTCAGATCGACGCCGCCCGGGCCCGGGCGGACGGCTCCGCCCCCCGGGTGCTGTACATCCGGTCCACCGGGGCCAGCTGCAAGGTGAAAAACAGCCAGGACAGCGTCCTGGGCGAAATGCTGGCCGACCTGGGCTGCGTGAACATCGCCGACGGCGACGCCGCCCTGCTGGAGCAGCTGAGCATGGAGTCCATCCTGGCCCAGGACCCGGACTACATCTTCCTGGTCCTGCAGGGCAGCGACCCCGGCCCTGCCCAGGAGACCCTGGACCGCACCCTGCGGTCCGACCCGGCGTGGCAGACCCTCACCGCCATACAGGAGGGCCGCTGCTATGTGATGGACAACCAGCTCTTTAACCTCAAGCCCAACGCACGATGGGGGGAAGCCTATGAGACCCTGGCCGACATTCTCTACCCGGCGCCGTGACCGGACCGCCCTGCTCCTGCTGGCCGGACTGGCGCTGATTACGGCGGCCCTCAGTCTGTCCATCGGCTCCGTGCCCCTCACCCCCGCCCAGGTGCTGGGTGCCCTCACCGGACGGCTGACGGGAACAATCCCCGCCCAGATTGTCCGCTTCGTCCGCCTGCCCCGGACCCTGGCCTGCCTGACCGCCGGGGCGGCGCTGGCCACCTCCGGCGCGGTGATCCAGGGGGTGCTGGCCAATCCCCTGGCCGCCCCCAATATCATCGGGGTGAACTCCGGGGCGGGCCTGGCGGCGGCGCTGTGCTGCGCCCTGCTGCCCTCGATGCCCGCGATGGTGCCGCTGCTGTCCTTCCTGGGCGCACTGGCGGGGGTCCTGCTGGTGCTGCTTCTGGCCCAGCGCACCGGGGCGGCGCGGATCACCCTGGTGCTGGCCGGGGTGGCCGTGTCCAGTATGTTCGGCGCGGGGATCGACGCGGTGCTCACCTTCGTCCCCGAGGCGCTGAACGGCTATTCCGACTTTCGCATCGGCAGTCTGGCCAACGTCTCCCTGGACCGGGTGCTCCCCGCCGGGGGACTGATCCTGGCCGCCCTGGCCGCCGTGCTGTGGTTCGCCAAGGAGATGGACCTGCTGCTCCTGGGCGCGGACACCGCCCAGAGCCTGGGCCTGCCTGTAAAGCGTATCCGCCTGACACTTCTTGCTCTGGCAGCCGCCCTGGCCGGGGCGGCGGTGAGCCTTGCGGGGCTGCTGGGCTTTGTGGGGCTGCTGGTCCCCCACATGATGCGCCGCCTGGTGGGGGAGGACAGCCGCACCCTCCTCCTGGCCTCCGCCCTGGGGGGCGCGGCCCTGCTGACGGGGTGCGACCTGCTGGCCCGGATGCTGTTCGCCCCCTACGAGCTGCCGGTGGGCATCGTCCTGTCTCTGCTGGGCGGCCCCTTCTTCCTGTGGCTGCTGCTGGGCCGGCGAAGGGGGCGGACACCATGATGCGCTTACATAATCTGTCCGTGGGATACGGACAACTTCCCGTTCTCAGCGCCCTGGACCTGGAGTTCCGCCCCGGCGAAATTCTGGTGCTGGCCGGTCCCAACGGCTGCGGCAAGAGCACCCTCCTCCGCACGGCGGCGGGGCTGCTGCCCCCCCTGACGGGGGAGATCCAGCTGGACGGCCAGCCCCTCTCCGCCTGGTCCCTCCGCCAGCGGGCCCAGCGGACGGCCTATCTGGCCCAGTCCCGCCCGGTGCCCAACATCACCGGCTACCGCATGGTGCTCCACGGGCGCTTCCCCTATCTGGGCTACCCCCGACGCTACCGGCCGGAGGACCACGCCGCCGTCCGGCAGGCTCTGGAGCAGGCCGACGCCCTGGACCTGGCCCAGCGCCCCCTCCCCGCCCTGTCCGGCGGCCAGCGGCAGAAGATCTACCTGGCCATGGCCTTGGCCCAGGACACAGACACCGTCCTGCTGGACGAACCCACCACCTATCTGGACATCCGCCACCAGCTGGACGTGATGCACACCGCCGCCCAGCTGGCCGCCCGGGGCAAGGCGGTGGTGCTGGTGCTCCACGACCTGTGCCTGGCCCTCAGCTCCGCCCACCGCCTGGCCGTATTGGACGGCGGCAGACTGCAATGCGTCGGCTCCCCCCAGACGGTCTTTGCCTCCGGCGTGCTGGACCGGGTCTTTCAGGTCCCCATCCGCCGCACCCAGACGGCGGCGGGCTGGCGCTACTACTATGAATAAGAGGTGTTCCCTTGCATTATTTTCCAACCATCCTATCCTCTCTCCGGCAGACGGTCACAGCCCGACGGACTGCCTGTTCCATCCTCTGGCTGCTGCCCCCGGTGACCGCCTTTTATCTCATGCAGCTGGTCTACGGCGGCAGCCTTCGGTTCTCCCCCGGCGTGGTGGTGGGCAACGCCCTCTGCCTGGGATGCGGCTATGTGCTGCTGGCCGCCCTCACCGGCTCCCCGGCCCTGAGCTGCACCATGCTCCATCTGGCCGCCGGACTCTGGGGCGCGGTGAACTACTTCGTGACCACCTACCGGGGCAATCCGGTGCTCCCCTGGGACCTGACCGCCCTGGGGACGGCGGCGGCGGTGGGCGGCAGCTACTCCTATCGCCCCACCCCCCGGATGGTGCTGGCCCTGGTCCTGTTTCTGGCGCTCCTGGCCGCCCTGCTCCGGGCCGCCCGGGCGGGATGGCTGCCCACGCTGCGGAAGCGCCCCCTCCTCCGCCTGGCCTGTCTGGCGGCGGGACTGGTCTGCCTTATCCCGGTGGTCTTCCCCAAGACGCTGGACCGCTTCGGCATCCGCTCCGACGTGTGGAACCAGAGCGGCGCCTACCGCACCAGCGGGGCGTTAGGGGCCTTTCTCCGCAACACCGAGTTTATGAACGTGGAGGTCCCCGGCAGCACCACGCCGGAGCATCTGGACCAGATTATGGCGGAGGTCCCCGCCGCCTCCATCCCTGCCGCCGGGGCGGACCGGCCCAACATCATCGCCATTATGAACGAATCCTGGGCGGATTTTGAGGAATTCGGTCATCTCTCCCTGTCGGAGAGCGTCACCGACTACGTCCGCAGTCTGCCGGACGCCCAGTTCGGACACACCTATACCTCCGTCTTCGGGGCCGGGACCAGCGCCAGCGAATTTGAATTTCTCACCGGGAATTCCATGGCCTTTCTGCCCTCGGGCAGCATCCCCTATCAGCAGTATATTCTAAAGGACGCCCCCTCCCTGGCCTCCCTGCTGAAGGACCAGGGCTACCGCACCCTGGCCTTCCACCCCGGGGAGCGCACCTCCTGGCAGCGGGACCAGGCCTATCCCCGGCTGGGCTTTGACCGGTTCAAGTGCGGGGACGACATGGACGTGCCCCAGACCATGGAGCACGGCTACGTCAGCGACCGCTCCGACTTCCACCAGCTCATCTGGGAGCTGGAGCACAAGGAGAAGGGCCAGCCCCTGTTCCTGTTCAACGTGACCATCCAGAGCCACGGCAGCTACACCGCAGCCGACTTCCCCGCCCAGGTCCATCTCGCCGACGCGCCGGGCCAGTACCCCATGGCGGAGCAGTACCTGACCCTGGCCAACCTCACCGACCAGGCGCTGAAGACCCTCATCGACTACCTGCGGGATTACGACGAGCCCACCCTTCTGCTGATGTTCGGCGACCACCAGCCCTCGGTGGAGCAGGGCTTTCTGGACATGGCCTACGGCGTGACCCAGGACCGGATGTCCATGGAGCAGTACATGGACAAATTCCGCACCCCCTACGTTTTCTGGGCCAACTACCCCGTGGACTGGGACGGCCCCGGGGGCAACACCAGCCTGAACTTTCTGGGCCAGTACCTGCTGAAATACGCCGGCATCCCCACCGACGACTACGGCCGCTACCTGTGGGACCTGCAAGCCACCCTCCCCGCCCTCACCTTCGTGGGCTACACCGATGCAGACGGCACGGCATACAGCCACCTGGCCACCACGGAGTACACCGAAAAGATTCGGGACTCACGCATCCAGCGTTCACGCTCATTCAGCGCTTCTACAAGTGGTCAGACTGACTCACGTCTTATGCTCCTTTCTGCA
>URTG01000139.1 GCA_900550705.1 uncultured Eubacteriales bacterium
TCTCTTTTTCTGCCTTTGTGCGTTTTCACAGTGGCGTTTCGTGATGTTTTGAAGGGGACGGGGTGTTAAAATCCCGTTAAAATCCGGAGAAAACATAGGAAAGAGCGTTAAAAAATAAAAGTGAATTTCATCCTGCACTGTGATGCAAGTCCGTTTTTGTGAAATGTGACCAGGAAAACCCGGAAAAAGCCCCGGTTTATCCACAGACCCCGCATTGACTTTTTCTGGGAAAGCGGATAAGATTCATATTCGCCCGAGGACAGGCCCGGAGCCTGTCGAAGCATGACCCTTCCCGCCCCTCTTTGTGGGTGGGAGTGATTTTTTTGTGTGTTCGTTGTGAAGGAGGTCCTTTCGTTGAAGAAGATGCCAAAGCTCCTGGTGCTCTTGGCGGCGCTGGCGCTGCTGTGTATTCCCGCCATGGCGGCGGGGGACGCGGCGGCGGCTGCGGAGCCCACGGCGGCCCTGTGGATGTGCATCCCCTTTGCGGGCATCCTGCTGTGCATCGCCGTCCTCCCCCTGGTGGCGGGGGCGTGGTGGGAGAGCCACCAGCCCATTGTGGTGGCCGCCTGGTCCCTGCTGTTTTTGATCCCCTTCGGCGCGGTGAACGGCGCGGGGGCGGCTGCCCAGTCGGCCCTGGCCTGCCTGGTGGATGACTATCTCACCTTTATCGTGCTGCTGTTCGGCCTGTTCTGCGTGGCCGGCAACATCACCCTGGAGGGCGACCTGGCCGGTTCCCCCCGGGTCAATGTGGCCCTGCTGCTGTTCGGCACCTGCCTGTCCAGCCTGGTGGGCACCACGGGGGCCAGTATGCTCATGGTCCGCCCCCTGCTGAAGATGAACGCCTGGCGGAAGTATCGCCGGCACATTATGGTGTTCTTCATCTTCCTGATCTCCAACATCGGCGGCTGCCTCACCCCCATCGGCGACCCGCCGCTGCTCATGGGCTTCTCCCGCGGGGTGCCCTTCACCTGGAGCCTGCGGCTGTTCCCCATCATGGCGCTGAACGCCGCCATCCTGCTGACGGTGTTTTACTTCGTGGACCGGCATGAGTACCGCCGGGACATGGCCCGGGGCCGCAAGCCGGACATCAGCAAGCCCGGCACCAGGGTGAGCATCCGGGGGCTGCACAACGTGATCTTCCTGGCCATGATCGTGGCGGCGGTGGTGCTCAGCGGCGTGATGCCCAATATGCCCGCGTTTCAGGATGCCAACGGCCAGGTGCTGGGCGTGACCCTGTGCAGCGGTGTGCGCCTGACCCTGCCTATGGTCCTGGAGGTGGCCATCATCCTGCTGGCCGCCCTGCTGTCCTTCAAGACCACCGACGTGGGCGTCCGGAAGGCCAACCACTTCACCTGGGGCGCCATTCAGGAGGTGGCGGTGCTGTTCATCGGCATCTTCATCACCATGAAGCCCGCCCTGATGCTGCTGGAGGCCCACGGCTCCGAGCTGGGGCTGACCACCCCCTTCCAGATGTTCTGGGCCACCGGCGCGCTGTCCAGCTTCCTGGACAACACCCCCACCTATCTGGTGTTCCTCACCACCGCCGGCGCGCTGAGCCTTTCCGGCGTGAGCCTTTCCGGCGGCATTTCCACCGCGCTGGGCACGGTGCCCATCCAGATGCTGGAGGCCATCTCCTGCGGCGCGGTGTTTATGGGTGCCAATACATACATCGGCAACGCCCCCAACTTTATGGTCAAGGCCATCTCCGACGAGAACGGTATCCGGATGCCCTCGTTCTTCGGCTACCTGCTGTGGTCCATCGGCTTCCTGGGGCCGGTGTTCCTGCTGGATTCTCTCATCTTCTTTCTGTAAGGAGGGCGGAACGGTATGAATGACAATATGAACACGCGGCTGGACATTGCCCGCCGCATCTACGATCTGGACGAGGAGGTCTACGCCGTCCTGGGCTCCAGCCTGGGCCGGGTCTTCGGCGGCGACCGGGAGGTCACCATCCGCCGCCTGGCCGGCCTGATGGGCGACTTCACCCAGGGGCACTACCTCCGCTCGGAGCTGGCGCTGATCAGCAACATGGCCCGGACCATCCCCCAGAAGGCGGACCGGTCCCGGGTGATGGCCAAGTATAACGACATCCTCCACGACCTGGCCCAGGTGCCCACCAACTTCGGCTCGCTGGACATTCTGGACCAGAAGATGGCCGATTTGAACAGCCTGAAGCTCACCGGCCGCTTTTCTCCGGACAACCACCTGGTGATCTGCATCGGCCGCACCTACGGCTGTGCGGGCACGGACATCGGCTTTGCCCTGGCCGACGCGCTGAAGATCAACTACTACGACTCTGAAATTTTTACCGAGGTGCTGGAGCGCCTGGAGGCCGACCCCGACTCCGTGAAGGACTGGGTGAGCTTTGCCCACCACCAGAATCTGAACCAGAGCCTGATGGCCGAAAAGCCCCGGGGTCTGCGGGCCAAGTTCCGGGAGTTCAGCCGCTACCACGGGCTGCCCACCGAGGACGCGGTCTTCTTCAACCAGAGCGACCTGCTGTGCCAGATGGCCAGACGCGAGGACTTTATCATCATGGGCCGCTGCGCCGATGCCATTCTGACCAACAACAACATCCCCCACATCAGCCTGTTCATCAACGCCCCCTTCCAGCTCCGGGCCCGCCGGGTGATGAACACCGACGGCGTGGACTACAAGACCGCCTGCCGGATGCTGAAGAAGCTGGACCGCCGCCACCGCCACTACTACCAGTTCTACACCGGCCGCAAGTGGGGCGACCCCGCCAACTACGACCTGTGCCTGAACAGCGCCTCCTACGGCATCGACGGCTCCGTGGCCCTCATCCGCCACCTGGTGGAGCGCAGCCGGGGGAAAGACGTAACCTAAAAATCATGGGACTGCCTCCAGGAGACAGTCCCATTTTCGTTTCGTAGGGGACGCTGTCCTCAGCGTCTCGCTTTTGGTCTTGCAACACGGTGAAAAAGGCATTATAATAGCGGATAACGGGGAAATTCAGGGTTTCCAGTGCTCCAGCCGGGGCAGCTCGGTCCGGAGGTATTCCCGGACCTGCTCCGGGGGCCAGTTTTCGTCGGAGAGCTGCTCCACCAGAACGTCGGTAAGCTCACCCAGGTCGTGGTACAGGAACTGCCCGTCCCGGTAGCACCAGCGGCAGTAGTCCTCGTTCCGGGTGCCGTCCGGCTCCCGGCTCATGGAGGACTCGCTCAGAGACATCCCGCAGCACTGGCACACCAAGCGGCGCTTGGACCCCAGCAGGGTGTGGATGGACACGTCGAACAGCTTGGAAAGCTGCTTCATAGCGTCCGGTCCGGGCACGGCGTCGCCGTTCTCCCAGTAAATGACCGTCTGACGGGACGCGGAGACCCGCTGGGCCAGCTCCTCCTGCGAGAACCCATGCTGGGTCCGCAGCCGTGTGATAATATCCTTTGTTTCCATCCTCAGCACCGCCTTTTGTATGCTCCTGAATTTTGTTTGTGTTATTGTACGCCACTTTCCGCCGAAAGGCAAGCAATTTTTCACTGCTTTTTTGGCAAAATGCCTAAAAAATTTCTGCGCTTTGCCGGAATCAACGTTATGCTTGAGGTGTCTGCCTGTGAATTGCTCCCTTCCCTCCTCCTGCCCCCGCCCCCCGGTCCGGGCGCTGGGACTGCTTGCGCTGGCCCTGGTGCTGGCGCTGCTGTCCGGCTGTCAGCGTCTGAGCCGGGACGAGGTCCTCGCCCTGGTCGCCCACCGGCGGCAGCCGGAGGAGCAGATCTTTGTTCTCCACGCCGGGGGCGTCACCCCCGAGGGCCGCGCCGGCACCAACAGCCGGGAGGCCCTGGACTGCTCCTACGCCCGGGGCGGCCGGGTGATGGAGCTGGATTTCAACTGGACCAACGACGGCAAGCTGGTCTGCGTCCACGATTGGGACGCCTACTACACCGCCTTGGACCGGGATGGCGTCTCCTCCCGGGACTTCGAGGCCGCCCGGGCCTCTACCTACGGGTTCACCTCCATGACGCTGGACAGTCTCATCCCCTGGCTGGCGGAGCACCCGGGTGCGGCAATCGTCACCGACCTGAAGGAGCGCAGCCTGGAGGGCGCCGCCCTCATCGCCCGGGACTACCCCGACCAGCTGGACCGCTTCTGGTTCCAGATCTACCACCTGGAGGACTACGACACCGTGGCCGCCTTGGGCTACCCCCATATCCTCCTGTCCCTCTACCAGATGTCCTGGGAGGAGAAGCAGGATGTGGACCGTATTCTGGACTTTGCCAACACCCACCCCCTTACCGGCCTGGTGGTGGGCACCGATTTCATCAAGGCGCTGGATGCCCCCGTCACCTGCTTCCTCCGCCTCCACGCACCTCTGTATGTCCACACGGTGAACGACCCGGCGGTGCAGCGGCAGCTGTTCTATCTGGGGGTCACAGGAATTTACAGCGATTTCGGCGGGGAGATATAAACATACGGAGTGGACCTTGAAACGGTTCACTCCGTATGTTTGTTTATCCTAGGGCAACACCGCACAAAAAGTGCCAGGAACGGCAAAATGTGATATAATAGCATCATGGATAAGCAGATGACGATTTCCGCATTCAGCGATGAGTTGGCGCAGGTGCGGACAAAGAAGAAAGAGTTTCTGAC
>URTG01000140.1 GCA_900550705.1 uncultured Eubacteriales bacterium
GGTGAACACAAATGAAGGCAGGTATCCATCCCAACTATGTGGATTGCACCGTCACCTGCGCCTGCGGCAACGTGATCGAGACCGGCTCCACCAAGAAGGACATCCGTGTTGAAGTGTGTTCCAAGTGTCACCCGTTCTACACCGGCAAGCAGAAGATGGTGGATACCGGCGGCCGTGTCAGCCGCTTCAATAAGAAGTTTGGTCTGGACAAGTAAGATCCTGCCGATTCAAAGCCGCGCCGATTTTTTCGGTGCGGCTTTTTGCACATCACCGGTTCCCCCTCACATAGGATACAGCAAGCGTCAAAGCCAGGAGGTATGGATATGTTTCACAAGCTGGACCCGAAGGAACTAAAGGACAATGTATTTTCGCTCATCGGCGACCAATGGATGCTCATCACCGCCGGTACGGCGGAGCGGTGCAACACCATGACCGCCTCCTGGGGCGGTCTGGGCGTGCTCTGGGGCGCACCGGCGGCCACCTGCTACCTCCGCCCCCAGCGGTATACCAAGGAGTTTGTGGACCGGGAGGACTACTTCACCCTGACCTTCTTCGACGAGGACCAGCGCAAGAGCCTGTCCCTCTGCGGCAGCAAGAGCGGCCGGGACGTGGACAAGGTCAAGGTCTGCGGCTTCACCGTAAAGACGGCGGACTGCGGTGCGCCCTACTTCGAGCAGGCCAGGCTGGTGTTGGTGTGCCGCAAGCGCTTCGCCCAGCCCATGGACCCCGCCCTCATCCCCCAGGACGTGAAGGAGAAGTGGTATCCCCAGCAGGACTACCACACCCTATATATCGGCGAGATTGTGGAGTGCCTGGTGCGGGACTGAGACTCCGCCGACTGCAAAGGAAACGACGAGCATGGACTATTATCTCTGTGACAATGCCGAGTGCGGCTATATAACCGAGGGCCCGGAGCCGGAGCGCTGCCCCCTGTGCGGCGGGGAGTTCTTCACCCGCATGGACGAGGACGAGCTGGCCGGGGAGGAGTGGACCGCCCTGGCCGAGCAGGCGGAGGAGCGGGGCGACGCCGACACCGCCGTCCGCTGCTTCACCCGGGGGGCGGAGCTGGAATTTGCCCCCGCCCAGTGCGGCCTGGCCTGGTGCTACGAGGCGGGCTACGGCGTGGAGCAGAGCTGGGAGGAGGCCGCCCGGCGGTATGCCATCGCCGCCGACCAGGGCTACGCCCCCGCCCAGTGCTCCTACGGCTGGTGCCTGGAGCAGGGCCGGGGCGTCCGGGCCGACCCAGAAAAAGCCTTCTACTGGTACAGCTGCTCCGCCGAGCAGCAGTATCCCCGGGGCCTGTGCGAGCTGGGCCTGTGCTATGAGATGGGCCGGGGGGTGGACCAGGACTGGGAGAAGGCCGCGATTCTCTACCGCGCCGCCGCGGAGCGGGACAGCACCCAGGGCCAGTGCAATCTGGCCTGGTGCTATGAGCACGGCGACGGCGTGGAGCAGGACCGGGCCCAGGCCCTCCGCTGGTATGGCGAGGCCGCCCGCCGGGGGGACCCCCGGGGGCAGAGCATGGTGGGCCTGTACTACGAGACCGGCCTGGAGACCGAGCAGAGCTGGGAGAACGCCGTGCGCTGGTATCAGGCCGCCGCCCGGCAGGACTACGCCCCCGCCCTGTGTAATCTGGCCTGGTGTCTGTGCCGGGGCAAGGGCATCCCCCAGGACCAGGCCAAGGCCGCCAAGCTCTACGCCCGGGCCGCCAACCAGGGCTCCATCCGGGGCCTGTATGAGCTGGGCCAGTGCTATGAAATGGGCTGGGGCGTGGAGAAGAACCAGAAGCGGGCCGTTCAGCTCTACCGCCTGTCGGCGGAGGCGGGGCACCCCCTGGCGCAGTTCAATCTGGCCTGGTGTTATGACCGGGGCGTCGGCGTGGAGCAGGACCACAGCGAGGCGGTGCTCTGGTATATGCGGGCCGCCCAGAAGGGCGACGCCCGGGCACAATATAACCTGGCCTGGGACTATGAGCACGGGGAAGGGGTGGAAAAGGACCAGAAGCTGGCGGTGGACTGGTATCAGAAGGCCGCCGACCAGGGCTACGCCGCCGCCCAGTGCAATCTGGGCCGCTGCTACCGGGACGGCGAGGGGGTGGACCAGGACTACGCCCAGGCCATCCGCTGGTACCGCCGCTCCGCCGAGCAGAAATTCCCCCGGGGCCTGTTCAGCCTGGGCTGGTGCTATGACAACGGCCTGGGGGTAGAGAAGGACCCGGCAGAGGCCGCCCGCTGGTACTCCAAGGCGGCGGACGGCGGCGACGTTCAGGCCCAGTATAACCTGGCCTGGGACTACGCCCGGGGCGAGGGCGTGACCCAGAGCTGGCCCCACGCGGTGGCCCTGTACCGCAAGGCCGCCGACCAGGGCCATGCCGACGCCCTTTACAGCCTGGCCCAGTGCGTGGAGCACGGGCTGGGGGTGGAGTCTGACCTGGACGAGGCCGCCCGTCTCTATGCCCGGGCGGCGGACAAGGGCGTGCAGCGCGCCCGGGAAGATTGGAAACGGCTCAAGGGGATGCGCTCCATCCCCCATCGGATAAAGCGCCTGGTACACAAGCTGTTCTCAGGCCGGAGGGACTATGAAGGAAGAACTGATCCAGAGAAAAATTGACCGGGCCGTGCTGGTGGGGCTGGACGCCTTCAGCCTGTCCCGGGAGGAGAACGCCACCGAGGAGTCTATGGAGGAGCTGGCCGAGCTGCTGGAGACGGCAGGGGGCGAGCCGGTGGGCACCGTGCTGCAATCCAAGGACAGCCCGGACCCCCGCACCTTCATCGGCGAGGGCAAGGTGGCGGAGGTAAAGCAGCTGGTCCACGCCATGCACGCGGACATGGTGATCTTCGACAACGCCCTGTCCCCCTCCCAGCAGCGGGTGCTCAGCGAGGAGCTGGGCGTGGGCGTGCTGGACCGCTCGGCGCTGATCCTGGACATCTTTGCCCAGCGGGCCCGGACCCGGGAGGGGCGCTTACAGGTGGAGCTGGCCCAGTATAAATATCTGCTGCCCCGGCTGACGGGAATGTGGACCCATCTGGAGCGGCAGGAGGGCGCCATCGGCACCCGCGGCCCCGGCGAGACCCAGCTGGAGTCGGACCGCCGGCACATCCGCAAGAAGATTTCTAAGCTGGAGGCGGAGCTGAAGGAGGTCCGGCGCATCCGGGCCACCCAGCGGGAGCGGCGGATCAAAAACGAGGTCCCCGTGGTGGCCATTGTGGGCTACACCAACGCGGGCAAGTCCACCCTGCTGAACAGGCTCACCGGCGCGGAGATCCCCGCCAACAACCGCCTGTTCGACACGCTGGACACCACCACCCGAACCCTGGAGATCTCCGACACCTGCACCGTACTCCTGTCGGACACCGTGGGCTTTATCCGCAAGCTGCCCCACCACCTGGTGGAGGCCTTTAAGGCCACGCTGGAGGAGCTGTCCTTCGCCGACCTGCTGCTCCATGTCGTTGACGTGTCCAACCCCCAGTGGCGGGAGCAGGCGGCGGTGGTGGACCAGCTCATCCGGGAGCTGGGGGCCAGCGAGACCCCCTGCCTGGAGGTCTACAACAAGTGCGACCGCTGGAAGGACGAGATCATCCCCCACGGGGAGCGGATCGTGTCCATCTCGGCAAAAACCGGCGAGGGGCTGCCCGCCCTGCGGGAGGCCATCGGCAAGCTGCTGGACAACGGCACCCGCCGGGTGACCATCCACCTGCCCTATGACAAGGGCGGCCTGCTGGACCGGCTGTATCAGGATGCCAAGGTGGAGCAGGTGGAATACGGCCAGACCATCGACGTGGTGGCCGTCTGCACCCCCAAGATCATCGGCCAGCTGGGCCCCATGGTAGAGGGCTGGCAGCCCCACAAAGAGCCCTGGGAGGACTGACATGACCGAGTATTTCATCCCCACCGCCCCCAGCGAGACGGAGCTGGTGGAAAAGCGCTCCCGCTTTCTTGGCCGGGTGTGGCGGGTGTCCTCGGAGGAGGAGGCCCGGGCCCGGATCGAGGAGACCAAAAAGCGGCACTACGACGCCCGGCACAACTGCTGGTGCTATGTGATCAAGGACGGCCCCGTCCGCTACTCCGACGACGGCGAGCCCCAGGGCACCGCTGGACAGCCCATGCTGGGGGTGTTCCAGAAGGAGGGGGTGGTCAACGTCTGCTGCGTGGTCACCCGCTACTTCGGCGGGGTGCTGCTGGGGGCCGGGGGCCTGGTCCGGGCCTACACCCAGAGTGCCAAGGACGCCCTGGATGCCGCCGGGATCTCGGTGGTCCGCCGGTGGGTGGCCATGGAGATCCCCTGCACCTACGCCCAGCTTGAGAGCATCCGCCGGGAGGTGGAATCGGCCCGCGGGGTGGTGGAAAACGTGGACTACGGGGCCGATGTGGTCCTGTCCGCCCTGCTGCCCGAGGAGGGCGCGGCGGACTTTGCCGCCCATCTGCTGGACGTGTCCGCCGGAACGGTGGAGGCCCTGGAGGCCGGAGAGCAGTTCCGGGATGTACCCTGGAAAAGCGCAAAGACCTGAAGCAGACTGTCAAAAAACTCGCTTCGACCAAAGGGTTCGGAGGGAGGGATAGTTGGAAAGGGGACCGTCAGGGTCCCCT
>URTG01000141.1 GCA_900550705.1 uncultured Eubacteriales bacterium
GAGAAGTACGCACCATCGGCTTCCCTCTCTCAGGAAGATCAAAGAAGGGACCATCTTCTCCCGAAGACGGTCCCTTCAAAAATTTACTTCCCTTCCGCCAGATACGCCGCAGGTCCCGATTGCTCCAGGTCCCCGCCGTGGGCGTCCAGCACTACGGTGAGGGGGAAATCCCGGACCTCCAACCGGCGGACGGCCTCGCAGCCCAGGTCCTCCCAGCAGATGATCTCTAACTCCTGGACGCTGGCGGCCATCAGGGCCCCCGCGCCGCCCAGGGCGGCCAGGTAGACGGCTCCGTTGCGGACCACGGCGTCCTTCACGGCCTGGTTCCGGGCGCCCTTGCCGATCATGATTTTCTGCCCCAGGTCCAGCAGACGGGGGGAGTAGGCGTCCATGCGGCCGCTGGTGGTGGGGCCGGCGGAGCCGATGATCTGGCCGGGGCGCTCCGGGGTGGGGCCGACGTAATAGACAGCGGAGCCTTCCACGGGGAAGGGCAGGGGCTGGCCGGCGTCCAGCCGCTCCATCATGCGCTTGTGGGCGGCGTCCCGGGCGGTGTAGACCGTGCCGGACAGCACAACGGTGTCCCCCGCCTTCAGGGGGGCCAGCATCTCCCGGGTGACCGGGGTGGTGAGACGATATTCCATGGCGCGCTCCTCCTTTACAGTCGGGCGGTGGCCCGGCGGGTGACGTGACAGCTGACGTTCACCGCCACGGGCAGACCGGCCACATGGGTGGGGGCGGTCTCGATGGACAGCCCCAGGCAGGTGGTCCGGCCGCCGAAGCCCTGGGGGCCGATGCCCAGGGCGTTGATTTCCTCCAGCAGCTCCCCCTCCAGCTGGGCGTAGTAGGGGTCGGCGTTGGGCTGGTCGATGGGCCGGAGCAGGGCGTGCTTGGCCAGGTAGGCCACCTTGTCGAAGGACCCGCCGATGCCGATGCCCAGCACGATGGGCGGGCAGGGGTTGGGTCCCGCCAGCTTCACCGTCTCCAGCACGAAGCGCTTCACGCCCTCCACGCCGTCGGCGGGCTTGAGCATCCCCAGGCGGCTCATGTTCTCACTGCCGAAGCCCTTGGGGGCCACGGTGACGGTGCAGCCCTCTCCGGGCACCAGACGGACGGTGATGGCGGCGGGGGTGTTGTCCCCGGTGTTTACCCGACGGAGGGGGTCGCCCACGATGGATTTGCGGAGATAGCCCTCGTCATAGCCCTGGCGCACGCCCTGGTGAATGGCGGCCTCAAAGTCCCCCTGGATGTGGACGTCCTGCCCCAGCTCCACGAAGACGCAGGCCATGCCCGTGTCCTGGCAGACGGGCAGATCTTTCTCCTCGGCCAGCTCCATGTTGTCCCACAGCAGATTCAGCGTGGTCTTGGCCAGGGGCCAGGGCTCGTCCTTCCGGTCCCGGTCCAGGGCGGCCACGATGTCGTCGGGCAGCTGGGTGTTGGCCTGGATACACAGCCGGGCCACCGTCTCCGTCAGCGCGGCGGCGGAAATTGTACGCATACCGATTCCCTCTTTCCTGAAAGTTCGTGAACCTATTGTAGCAAAAAATAGGGGAAATGAAAAGACAGCTTGTCAAAAAAGGGGCATCGCCGTTTTTTTGACAAGCTGATTTTGCCTGGAATAATACGCTGCCCTCAGATTTTTGTGGTGGCAAGGCCCAGATTGGTCTGGGTGGTGTCTACCCGGGTGTACTGCACCGACAGCTCCTCCGTCGCGCTGGCCACCCGGATGGCGTAGGGGGTGTCCCGGGGGACGGGCTGACCGGCGGCGTTGGTGAGGCGGTCCATGCGGACGTGGCGGGTGCGCCGGGCATCCACCGTCAGGGCGAAGCCCGTCATGGGCTCCCGGTCCTCAAAGTACAGGGTCAGGGCCACTTCTGCGGGGGCGTCGGTGGGGTTGAGGATACAGACGGCCTCGTGGCTCACATAGCCCCCCTCCGGTGTGCCGGAGGGCCAGTAGGCATCGGGGATGTCCCAATACTTCATCGCGCGGCTCCCTTCTCAGCTCCACTGGCGGGCGGGCATATTGTTCTGCTCGCAGAACATATCCCACACCAGGCCGAAGGGGAGGGCCTTCAGCTCCTCGTTGAGGATCAGGCGGCCGGTGAAGTCGCCGGAGTGCTCCATCTGGGCCAGCTTCTCCTGGGGCTGGAGCAGGGCCAGCAGCAGGGCCTTCCGCACGCTGCGGGCGCCCAGAATGGTGGCCTGAATACGGTCCAGGCTGCCATCGAAGAAGTCGGTGCCGATGTGGACCCGGTCCAGGCCCTTGGAGGCCACGATCTCCCGCATCAGGTTCCGGGTCTCGTCGTCCAGCACCACCACATGGTCGCTGTCCCAGCGGACGGGGCGGCTGACGTGGAGCATCAGCTCCCGGTCAAAGGCCAGATAGGCCGAGACCTTGGAGGAGACCACCTCCGTGGGGTGGTAGTGCCCGGTGTCCATGCACAGAATGGGGCCGTTGTGGGTCAGCACATAGTTGGAGTAAAACTCATGGGAGCCCACCACATAGCTCTCGCTGCCGATGCCGAACAGCTTGCTCTCCAGAGAATCCAGGTTATAGGCGGGGTCGATGGGCTCGGCGAAGATGCGGTCCAGAGACTGGATGAGCTGGAGCCGGGGGGTCAGGGTGTCCATGGTGGTCTCTTTATATCCGTCGGGAATCCAGTGGTTGGTGATGCACACCTGGCCCAGCTCCTTGCCGAAGTAGGCGCCGATCCGGCGGCAGCGCGTTCCGTGCTCCACCCAGAAATCCCGGACGGCGGGGTCGAAGCTGGCCAGGGTCATGCCGCTGTCCGCCATGGGATGGTTAAAGTAAGTGGGGTTGAAGTCCAGGCCGAGCCTGTGCTCCTTGGCGTAGTCCACCCAGCCGGCGAAGTGCTTGGGCTCGATCTGGTCCCGGTCGATCTTCTCCCCCTGGCTGTCCAGATAGACGGCGTGGAGGGCCAGCTTGGTCCTGCCGGGGATCATGGCCAGGGCCTGGTCCAGGTTGTGGACGTATTCCGCCGGGGTGGTGGGCTTGCCCGGGGCGTTGCCGGTGACGGCCAGTCCGCCGGACATGGGGCCGCCCAGGCCCTCGAAGCCCGTCAGGTCGTCGATCTGCCAGCAGTGGACGGAGACGGGGATGTCCTGAAGCTGCCGGAGCACCTGGTCGGTGTCCACGCCCAGGGCGGCGTACTGCTCCTTTGCGATCTCGTAGTTTTTCTGGATGGTGGATGCCATGGAAACGTCACTCCTTATTCAATGCGTTGGGTGGGTACGGTGTGGAGATCAGACTTACCAGTGGAGGGACTTGAACTCCTCCCAGTCGGGCTGCTTGCCCGGCACGGTGGAGGCCCGGAGCACCAGCTTGGTGTCCAGGGTGATGAGGGTGCGCCGGAGCTTCCGGCGGCCGATGCAGATATTCTCATGCAGCAGGTCCATGGCGGAGGTGCCCATCTGATACCGGGGCACGTCCACCGAGGACAGGGAGGGGGAGACCACGGCGGTGACAAAAATATTGTCGTTGCCCATAATGGCCACGTCCTCGGGGATACGGAGGCCGTGCTCCTTACAGGCCATCAGCGCCCCCAGGGCCATCTGGTCGTTGGCGGCGAAGATACCGTCGAACCGCGTGCCCCGGCGGAGGAGAGCGTCCACCGCCCGATAGCCGGAGGCGGAGGAGAAGTCGCCCTCGTAAATCAGATTGTCCGAGGGGACCAGCCCCCGCTCATTCAGGGCGGCCACATAGCCCGCCAGCCGCTCCTTGCCGAAGTAGGAGTTCAGGGGGGCGGTGATGTGCAGGATGCGGCTCTTGCCCGTGTCCAGCAGGTGGGACGTGGCCGCCTTGGCGGCGGCGGCGTGGTCGATGACCACGGAATCCACCTGGGGGTCGGGACAGGGGTACTCCAGGGTGACCACCGGGATGGGACGGCCGTTTTTCTCCAGCCGGCTGAGCATGGCGCAGTGGCGGCAGACCTTCTCGTCGTCACCGAAGAAGGCCACGGAGTCCAGAATGATGCCGTCCACCCACTGGGAGGCGTAGTACCGCACCAGCTGCTCCTCGGTCTCCATGCTGTCGTTGGTCTCGGAAATCAGCACGGAGTAGCCGTGCTGGGCGGCGCGCTTGGAGATGCCGTCCAGCACGTCGGTGAAGAAGGTGCGGGAGAAGGCGGTCAAAATCACGGCGATGCTCTTGGAGCGGGAGCTTTTCAGCCCCCGGGCCAGGCGGTTCGTGGTAAAGCCCAGCTCGCGCACCGCCTGTTCCACCTGGAGCCGGAGCTGCGGGCTGACGTTCTTGGAGTCGTTGATGACGCGGGAGACCGTCGAGATACTGACATTGGCCCGCTGGGCCACGTCACGGATGGTCGCCATAGGGAGCACCTCCTGATAATTTCAGAGTAGAAAACGTTTTCCTTATTATACAGGAAAATGCGGGGAAATGTCAAGCGATAGTTGGGAAAGTTAGAAGTTAGGAGGGAGGAGTTAGGAGTTACTTAGTCCTTTGGTGCCTAGCCTCTTG
>URTG01000142.1 GCA_900550705.1 uncultured Eubacteriales bacterium
CCTTTGGTCGAAGCGAGTTTTTTGACAGTCTGGTATCATTTCTCCTTCCCCCGGCCATACTAACCGGGAGGTGATCGCCATGGAATGGACCAAGGAAGAATATGACCGCCTGGTGCAGTCGCTCACGCCCCCCTCGCCCCTGGGCAAGGACCTGCTCTGGGCCTTTTTCGTGGGGGGTGCCATCTGCACCCTGGGGCAGTGGCTATCAAATTGGTATCAGAGCCTGGGGCTGGAGCGGGACGCGGCGGGGACGGCGGTGTCCGTCACCCTCATCGGGGCCGCCGCGCTGCTCACCGGCCTTGGGGTGTTCGACAAGCTGGCCAAGCACGCCGGGGCGGGCACGCTGGTCCCCATCACCGGCTTTGCCAACGCCATTGCCGCCCCGGCGGTGGAATTCCGCTCGGAATCCCTGCTGCAGGGGACCTGCGCCAAAATGTTCGTCATTGCCGGGCCGGTGATTGTCTGCGGCGTATCGGCCAGCGTGCTTTATGGGCTGCTGCTCTGTCTGGCCCATTTCTGAGCCCTTCCCCGGAACCGATAGGTCCCGGGGATTTTTCTGCCCGGAATTTCAGCTCAGCTTGTCGAAAAAGTGGCTTCGCCGCTTTTTCGACAGCCTGTTTCAGCTTTCCCCGTTTTTTCATATTGTATCACAGGTATTTTTTCCCGGCAATCCCCCTGAAAAATGCGCGATTTCGTCGATTGACTTCCCGTTTTTATTTCTATATAATAGCTGAAGGTCGGGATCGACCCAAAATCAAAACAGACAGAAGGAGGAATCCCCTATGGAACGAACCGCCGGAGAGAATAAGATGGGCGTGATGCCCGTCAACCGGCTTTTGCTGAATATGGCTGTGCCCATGGTCATTTCCATGCTGGTCCAGGCGCTGTATAACGTGGTGGACAGCGTCTTTGTGGCCAAGCTCAGCGAGGACGCGCTGAACGCCGTGTCCCTGGCCTTTCCGGTGCAGAATCTGATGATCGCCGTGTCGGTGGGCACCGGTGTGGGCATCAACGCCCTGCTGTCCCGCAGTCTGGGGCAGAAGAACCAGGAGCGGGCCGACCGGACGGCCATGAACGGCTTTTTTCTGGCCGCCGTCAGCTGCCTGGTGTTCACCCTGCTGGGGCTGACCTGCGGCCGCCTGTTTTACGCCGTACAGACCGACATCGCCGTCATTGTGGACTACGGTGCCTCCTACTTACAGATTTGCTGCGGACTGAGCTTCGGTCTGTTCCTCAGCGTCACCTCCGACCGTATTTTGCAGGCCACCGGCCGGACCTTCTACACCATGCTCACCCAGGCGCTGGGTGCCATCATTAACATCGTGCTGGACCCCATCCTGATCTTCGGCCTGTTCGGTCTGCCCCGGATGGAGGTGGCCGGGGCCGCTCTGGCCACGGTGCTGGGTCAGATGTGCGGCGCGGCCCTGTCCCTGTTCCTGAACCTGACCCGGAACCAGGACGTCCGCTTCTCCTGGAGGGGCCTGCGCCCCAGCGGCCCCATCATTGCCGGGATCTACAGCGTGGGCGTGCCCTCCATCGCCATGCAGTCCATCGGCTCGGTGATGGTCTTCGGCATGAATCAGATTTTGCTCACCTTCACCGCCACGGCCACCGCCGTCTTCGGCGTATACTTCAAGCTCCAGTCCTTCATCTTCATGCCCGTTTTCGGTCTGAACAACGGCCTGGTGCCCATCGTGGCCTATAACTACGGTGCGCGGCAGCCCAAGCGCATCCTCCGGGCCATCCAGCTCAGCGTGATCTACGCCACGGCCATTATGCTGCTGGGGCTGCTGGCCTTCCAGCTCATCCCCCAGGTGTTCCTGTCCATCTTCATGTCGGAGGGCGCGTCCGGCGATCTGCTGTCCATCGGCGTGCCCGCGCTGCGGATCATCTCTCTGAGCTTTGTGTTCGCCGGGTTCGGCATCGTGTGCTCCTCGGTGTTCCAGGCCTTGGGACATGGGGTGCTCAGCCTGCTGGTCTCTCTGGTGCGGCAGCTGATCGTGCTGCTGCCCGTGGCCTTTGTCCTGTCCCGCACCCTGGGCCTTGACGCCGTGTGGTGGTCCTTCCCCATTGCGGAGCTGTTCTCCGTGGTCCTCAGCGCCCTGTTCCTGCGCCGGGTGCACCGCAAGGAGATCCACCCCCTGCTGATTGCGGAATGAGCCTAAAAAATTCGGACCCGGCAGCGGGTCCGAATTTTTTAGGCTTGATTTAATATGCCACGCCCCAATAGATCATGTGCTTGGCGGGCTTGCCGCAGCAGACGCACACGTCGGAGACGCTCTCCTGCTCCAGAGGCATACAGCGGGAGGTGACGCCGGCCTGCTCCTTCATCTTCAGCTCGCAGTCCAGGCCGCCGCACCACATGGTCTTGGCGAAGCCGCCCTCGGTCTCGATAAACTGCTTCACCTCGTCCAGGGTCAGGCACACGCGGGTGTGCTTCTCCAGGTTCTCCTTGGCCCGCTGATACAGGCCGTTGTGCACGGCGTCCAGCAGCTCCTTCACGGTATCCTCCAGCTGGTCCAGGGGGACGAAGACCTTCTCGCCGGAGTCCCGGCGGCAGATGCAGCACTGGTTCTTCTCCATGTCCTTGGGGCCGATCTCCACGCGGAGGGGCACGCCCTTCATCTCATACTGGGCGGCCTTCCAGCCCATGGACTGGTCGCTGTCGTCCATCTGGGTCCGGACACCGGCGGCCTTCAGGCGGTTCAGCAGGGCGGCGGCGGCGTCCAGCACGCCCTCCTTGTGCTGGGCCACGGGGATGACCATGACCTGGATGGGGGCGATGCGGGGGGGCAGGACCAGGCCGTTGTTGTCGCCGTGGGTCATAATGACGCCGCCGATCATGCGGGTGGACACGCCCCAGCTGGTCTGGTGGGGGTGGTGCAGCTGGTTGTCCTTGCCGGTGTAGGTGATGTCAAAGGCGCGGGCGAAGCCGTCGCCGAAGTAGTGGCTGGTGCCGGACTGAAGGGCCTTGCGGTCGTGCATCATGCACTCCACGGTATAGGTCTCCTCGGCGCCGTTGAACTTCTCCTTATCGGTCTTGCGGCCCTTGACCACGGGCATGGCCAGCACGTTCTCCAGGAAGTCGGCATAGATGTTCAGCATCTGCATGGTCTCCTGCCGGGCCTCCTCGGCGGTGGCGTGCATGGTGTGGCCCTCCTGCCACAGGAACTCCCGGTGGCGCAGAAAGGGGCGGCTGGTCTTCTCCCAGCGCAGGACGGAGCACCACTGGTTATAGAGCTTGGGCAGGTCCCGGTGGGAGTGGATGATGTTCTTGTAGTGCTCGCAGAACAGGGTCTCAGAGGTGGGACGGATGCAGTAGCGCTCCTCCAGCTTCTCGCTGCCGCCCATGGTCACCCAGGCGCACTCGGGGGCGAAGCCCTCTACATGGTCCTTCTCCTTCTGGAGCAGAGACTCGGGGATCAGCATGGGCAGATATACGTTCTCGTGCCCGGTCTCCTTAAACCGCTTGTCCAGCTCCTTCTGGATGTTCTCCCAGATGGCGTAGCCATAGGGGCGGTAGATAAACATACCCTTGATGGAGGAGTAGTCCACCAGCTCGGCCTTTTTGCACACGTCGGTATACCACTGGGCAAAATCGACCTCCATGTCGGTGATCTGCTCCACCTGCTTCTTATTGGGGTTCTGAGCCATATTGTTTCAGTCCTTTATCTTAGAATGGATCGTAAAAACTCGTGCTTTTTATTGTATGAAATTGAGGGGGAAAAGTCAAGGGCAACCCCGCTGAAAAACCGCTTTTTGCCCCTGGGAATCCGCCCCGCCGCGAAAAACGCCTTGCCGCCTCCGCCGGTTTGTGATAAACTGAAGCCGCGCCGGCCGTGCCCGGCATGAAGGAGGGGTTTGCATTTGGACAGCAATCAGCGGCGGGAGGCCATTGCCTCCTGCCTGAAGGACGCCAGCGGACCGGTAAGTGCCGCCGCGCTGGCCCGGCGGTTTTCCGTCAGCCGCCAGATCATCGTGGGGGACATCGCCCTGCTGCGGGCGGGGGGGATGGACATCGCCGCCACCCCCAGGGGCTATGTGCTGCCCGCCCCCGCCGCCGGGCTGGTGCGCACCCTGGCCTGCCGCCACCGGGCCGACCAGATGGAGGAGGAGCTCAACGCCATGGTGGACCAGGGCTGCACCGTGCTGGACGTGATCGTGGAGCACCCCATCTATGGCCAGCTCACCGGCAGTCTTCAGCTCTCCAGCCGCTACGAGGTGGCCCAGTTTGTGGCCCGCTGCCGCCGGGCCGACGCCGCCCCCCTGTCCCAGCTCACCGAGGGCATCCACCTGCACACCGTCACCTGCCCCGACCACAGCGCCTATCTCCGCACCCGCGACGCCCTGCGGGCGCTGGGGTTTTTGCTGGAGGACAGCAAATAACCCCAGCTTGTCGAAAAAGTGGCTTCGCCGCTTTTTTGCCAGGCTGAAAACATTTTAACTGCGTTAAAATGTTGTTGATTTAAGAAA
>URTG01000143.1 GCA_900550705.1 uncultured Eubacteriales bacterium
TGGGCCTCCCCGGCGCGGCCGGGCAGTCCCGGAGGGATCTCATCGCCTTTTTAGTAGAGCTTGGCCCCCGCCGGGATATGGGGGTCCACCATCAGGAGATGCAGCCGCTCGGCGCCCTCCTCGTGGTGCACGGCGCTGATCAGCATCCCGCAGGAATCGATGCCCATCATGGCACGGGGCGGCAGGTTGGTGATAGCGACGCAGGTCTTGCCCACCAGCTCCTCCGGCTCGTAGTACTCGTGGATGCCGCTGAGGATCACCCGGTCCTCGCCGCTGCCGTCGTCCAGGGTGAACTTCAGGAGCTTTTTGCTCTTCTTCACGGCCTCGCAGGCCTTCACCTTCACCGCCCGGAAGTCGGACTTGCTGAAGGTCTCAAAATCCACAAATTCCTTAAAAAGCGGCTCGATCTCCACCTTGGAGAAGTCGATCTTCTCCTCCGCCTTGGGGGCCTCGGCGGCCTTGGGGGCGGCCTTGACCTCGCCCTGGGGCTTCATGGTGGGGAAGAGGATGACCTCCCGGATGGTGTCCGTGCCGGTGAAGAGCATCACGGCCCGGTCGATGCCCATGCCCAGGCCGCCGGTGGGGGGCATGCCGTACTCCATGGCGGTGAGGAAATCCTCGTCCAGCATCTCGGTCTCGTCGTCGCCCCGCTCCCGCTGCTCCACCTGCTTCTGGAAGCGCTGGCGCTGGTCGATGGGGTCGTTCAGCTCGGAGTAGGCGTTGCCCATCTCGCTGCGGCAGATAAAGAACTCAAAGCGCTCGGTCAGGCGGGGGTCCTCCGGGCTGCGCTTGGTCAGGGGAGAGACCTCCACGGGGTACATGGTGATGAAGGTGGGCTGCACCAGGTGCTCCTCCACCTTCTGGTCGAAGCAGGCGTACAGGGCGTTGCCCCAGGTCTTCTCGGCGGCGTCAGCCAGCTCGACGCCCTTGGCCTTGGCGGCGGCCACGGCCTCGGCATCGTCGGTGATGGCACCGAAGTCGATGCCCACATACTGCTTCACGGCCTCCACCATGGTCAGCCGGGGCCAGCCGGGAGCCAGGTTGATTTTCTCGCCCATCCACTCCAGCTCATAGGTGCCCAGATACTTCTGGGCGAAGGTGGTGTACACGCCCTCGGCGATGTCCATCATGTCGTGGAAGTCGGCGTAGGCCTGATACATCTCCACGGTAGTGAACTCGGGGTTGTGCTTGGGGTCCATGCCCTCGTTGCGGAAGATACGGCCAATCTCATACACCCGGTCCATGCCGCCCACGATGAGCCGCTTCAGGGGCAGCTCGGTGGCGATCCGCATGTACATATCAATGTCCAGGGTGTTGTGGTGAGTGACAAAGGGCCGGGCGGCGGCACCGCCGGCGATGGTGTTCAGAACGGGGGTCTCGACCTCGATATAGCCCATGTTGTCCAGGTAGTCCCGCAGGTGCTTGATGAACTGGGAGCGGATCACGAAGTTCCGCTTCACCTCGGGGTTGACGATCAGGTCCACATAGCGCTGACGGAAGCGAAGCTCCTTGTCCTGCAGGCCGTGGAACTTCTCAGGCAGGGGGAGGAGGGACTTGGACAGCAGGGTGCAGGTGACCACGCGGACGGACATCTCGCCCCGCTGAGTGCGGAACACCACGCCCTTGACGCCCACAATGTCGCCGATGTCGTACTTCTTAAAGCGGGCGTACTCCGCCTCGTCCATCTCGTCCTTTCGGGCGTAGAGCTGAATCCGGCCCGACTTGTCCTGCATATCGCAGAAGGAGACCTTGCCCATGCCGCGCTTGGACATCAGCCGGCCGGCCACGGAGACCTCCTGGCCCTCCAGGGCGTCGAAGTTGGCTTTGATGTTGGCGGAGTCGTTGTCCACCACATACTTGGTGATCTGGAAGGGGTCGTTGCCGCCCTCCTGCAGCTCCTTGAGCTTGTCCCGGCGGATCTTCAGCAGCTGAGACAGATTCTGCTGCTCGGGCTCGCCGGTCTGATTCTTCTTTTCGGCCATGTTGACACTCCTATCTTGCTGCGGCCTGGGCCGCTTGGTTTCGGTTAGTGCTCCACCTTCAGGATCTGATACGCCACGGGGCCGGCGGGGGCGTCCACAGTGACGTCGTCCCCGGCGTTCTTGCCCAGCAGGGCGCGGCCGAAGGGGGAGTCCTCGGAAATGGCTCCGTTCATGGGGTCGGCCTCCTGAGAGCCTACGATCTTATAGGTCTCCTCCTCGTTGAACTCCTTGTCCAGAACGGTCACGGTGGAGCCAAGACGGATGTAGTCGCCGTCCATGGCCTCCTCCTCGATGACCACATAGTTGGACAGGATCTCGTCCAGCTCGGCCATGCGGGAATAGAGCTTGCCCTGCTCGTTCTTCGCCTCGTCGTACTCGCTGTTCTCCGACAGGTCGCCGAAGGAGCGGGCCTCCTTGATCAGCTCGGCCACTTCCTTCTCCCGGACGGTCTTCAGATAGTTCATTTCGTCCTGGAGTTCTTTCAGGCGCTCCGGACTCAGCTTGTACTCTTTCGCCATGATGGTTCGCACACCTTTCTAACATCGGCCCGATGTTCGGGGCCGTAATGAGTGAATTTCTGCGGGGTCTTCAAAAATAGGCAGACTAATGCAGTATTGTTCATTATAAAATGGTTCCCCCTGCCTGTCAAGTGATTTTTAGGCGATCCACCGGCAGCCGCCCCGCCTGCCACAGGGCGGCCAGGAGGGGGAGCTTCTCCCGGTCCTTTTCCTCCAGGCCGGGGAGAGACAGCCGCAGTCCGGCCAGGTCCGGCGCCGGGGAGGACAGGCGGAGTGTCTGCCGGTCTGTGCCGGCGGAGGCGGAGGAGAAAAGCACCCCCACGTCCCCCGCCGTCTCCCGGGGGAGAAGGGGGACGCCGAAGCGGCGGCGCAGGTCCTCGGCCAGGGCCGTCCCGCCCCGGGGGGCGTCGATCACCAGCTGGCGGACCTGGGGGCACAGCAGCTCCGCCGCCCGCCGCAGCTCCGGCCCGGCCCGCTCCCCCCGGAGGGCCACGGTGGCCTGGGTCGGGGCGATCCCCGCCCGGGCCAGCAGGGCCAGAGTCAGCGGCCCGGCGGCGGCCTGGAGCAGAGGGACCGGGTCCACCGGGCGCAGGCCCAGAGCCTCCAACGTCTCCCATCGGTGGAAGTCGTCGGGGAGGAGGACCGTCCGCACCCCGCGCTTTTGCAGCGCCCGGAGGGCGCGCTCCACACGCCGCTGCCCCCACCAGCCCGTGGGCCGGAGACTGGCCCGCAGCACCGGCAGACCGTATACCTCTGCCCGCCGGACCCGGCTCCGGCCCGACGGAAGAAAGCAAAGCTGACCCAGCATGGTGACATCCCTCCCGACAAACAGTCTATGCGGCAGAAAAATTCACTTGCCAATTCTGCGGTTTTCTTTATAATGGGGGAGAGGTGAAGAAATTGAAAAGCCTGTTTCGCTGTCCTCTGTGTGCCGCGCCACTGACCCGGGCGGCGCACAGCGCCCTGTGCCCCGCCGGTCACTGCTTTGACCGGGCGGCGGCGGGATATTTCGACCTGCTGCCCGTGCAGCAGCGGCACTCCAAGCAGCCGGGAGACGACAAGGCCATGGTGGCCGCCCGGAATACCTTTTTGGAGCACGGCTACTACGCCCCCTTGCGGGACGCCCTGTGCGGCCTGGCCGTCTCCGCCCTTCCGCCGGAGACGGCGGAGCCCGTCCTGCTGGACAGCGGCTGCGGCGAGGGGTACTACACCGCCGGTCTGTTCCAGGCAATGGAGCAGGCGGGCCGCCATCCCAGGGCGGTGGGGGTGGACCTGTCTAAATTCGCCCTGCGCCGGGCGGCCAAGCGGCTGCCCCAGGGGGAGTTCGCCGTGGCCTCGGTGTACCGTCTGCCCCTGCCGGACGGCTCGGTGGACCTGCTGACCAATGTGTTTTCGCCCCTGGCGGCGGAGGAGTTCGCCCGGGTGCTGCGCCCCGGCGGAGCGTTCCTCTATGTGGTCCCCGCCCCGGAGCACCTTTGGGAGATGAAGCAGGTCCTGTATGAGAAGCCCTACGAAAACCCGGTGAAGCGAGAGGACTACCCCGGCTTTACCTGGGTGGACAAGCGGGAGGTCCGCTATTCCGTGGACCTGACCGACAAGGCGGACCGGATGGCCCTGTTCGGCATGACCCCCTACGCCTGGAAGACCCCCAAGGCGGGCATCGCCCGGCTGGAGGCCCTGGACCGGCTGACGGTGCAGATCGGCTTTGATCTCCATCTCTACCGCAAGGACTGAGCAAAACGTCGGGGCCATCCGTGTGGTGGGGGTTGTGGTGATGATGATTCTGGATGTGGCGCTGGGGTAAAGCAAAAAATGACCGCAAAAAAGCACCGACTGCTCAGCCGGTGCTTTTCACATTCTATGCGTTGTTCCGATAAAATTCAGCCAGCGCGGGCAGGGGACCGATGTAAT
>URTG01000144.1 GCA_900550705.1 uncultured Eubacteriales bacterium
CAAATCGTTTGCGGCCTCCTATCAGTAAAAATTACTGAGCGATCTCCACGATGGAGACCTGCTTGCGGTCCTTGCCCAGGCGCTCAAACTTCACCTTGCCGTCCTTCAGGGCGAACAGAGTGTCGTCGCTGCCCTTGCCCACGTTGACACCGGGGTGAATGTGGGTGCCGCGCTGCCGGACCAGGATGTTGCCGGCCTGAACGAACTGGCCGTCCGCACGCTTCACGCCCAGGCGCTTGGCCTCGGAATCACGGCCGTTGCTGGTGGAACCGGTACCCTTTTTATGGGCGAAAAACTGAACACCAATCTTCAGCATATCTTACACCTCCATAACGGAAATAGATTCAGGATACTCCTCGGCCAACTGGACCAGATAGACCATCAGCGCCGTCAGTAAGGTCTGACAGGTGCTCTCGTTGGTCTGTCCCAGTCCGCCGGGAAGGGTCAGGGTGATGGACGCATCCTTCTCCCGCACTTTCACCGGGGCCTCCAGACCCAGCACGTCGTTCACGGCGCACTCGGTCAGACGGACCGCACTGGTGATGGCGGCGCAGACGATGTCCTTGCCCTCGGGGGCGTATCCGCTGTGGCCCTTGCACGCAAAGCCCACAAGGCGGCTGCCCTCGGAATGAAAGGTCACGGTGGTCATCAGGCCTTGATGGCGCCGATCTGAACCTTGGTGTAAGGCTGACGATGGCCCTGACGCTTGCGGTAGCCCTTCTTGGGATTGTACTTGAAGATACGGATCTTCTTGCCCTTGCCGTTCTTGACCACAGTGGCCTCGACGGAAGCGCCCTCCACGACGGGAGCGCCGAACTTGGCGGTCTCACCATCCAGAATGGCCAGCACCTGATCGAAGGTGACGGTCTGACCGGCCTCGGCCTCCAGCTTCTCGATGTAGAGGACGTCGCCCTCGTTCACCTTGTACTGCTTGCCGCCGGTCACAATGATTGCCTGCATTATTTTCAACTCCTTCATTACGGGCTCGCTATCCTGGGAGGGAGCCGAAGCTCCGCTTGGTTTCCCACTCAATGCGGCTCTAGTAGTTTACCAAGCCCCAGGAGGCTTGTCAAGAGATTTTGCGAAAAAATCTGTTTTTTTCCATCCTTAAAGGGCGGCGCCGTGTTCCACCGCGAAAAGGCCGGAACGACCGGGATGCTCCAGGCGCAGCAGGGCGCGCTTTTTGTCCAGCCCCCCGGCATACCCGGTCAGACTGCCGTTTGCGCCGACCACCCGGTGGCAGGGAATGAGGATGGAGATTTTGTTGCGCCCCACCGCACCGCCGACGGCCTGGGCAGACAGCCGGGGCCGCCCCTGCCGCTGGGCGAGCTGCCGGGCGATGGCCCCGTAGGTGGTGGTCGTGCCGTAGGGGATTTGCAGCAGAAGCTCCCACACAGACAGCTGGAACGCGGTGCCCATAGGATGCAGCGGCGGCAGAGCATCGGGCTTCCGGCCGGAAAAGTAGCGGTCCAGCCAGCGCTTTGCCTCGGCGAGGATTGGTGTTTCCCCCTGGGTGTGCTCCGCCGGGAGCTGGGCGGCAAAATGTGCTCCGCCCTCAAACCACGCGCCGGTCAGTCCCAGCTCATCGGCGGCCAGCAGCATATCGCCCAGCGGGGAAGGGTACGGCTGTGTATACGTCATAGAGCATCCCTCCCGCTCAGAATAGATCCAGCATCCCGTCCAGATAGATGGCCTCCCGCACATGGAGCTGCTTCTCCGGCCTGGTCAGATAGTACAGCAGAAATTCCAGCACCATGGCGCTGCCCAGACCGCGGCCCTCCAGCTTGAAGTGGGAGAAGCCCAGGGGAAGATAGGTGTCCCGGATGTGGGCCACGGAGAGAAAGCCGGGGTTTTCCATGGCGCGGGAGAAGCGGTAGCCCTCCTGGGCGTGGGGGGCGGTGCAGCGGTGGTCGGGGCCGGGGAGACCCAGGTTTTTGCGGCTGACGTCCTCGTAGCAGGCGGCTCGGTCCCGGCAGCCGAAGAAGCAGCACTCGTTGCAGAGAAATTCCAGCTTCTCCCGCTGGGCGGGGGGCAGCTGGGTGAGCAGGTCCAGGCGGTGGTTCAGGCGGAAGTCCGGGACCACGAAGCGGAACTCCGGGCGGGCGGTCTCCCGGCGGAGCCGGGAAAAGTCCGTCAGCACCTTGGTCGTAGAGGAGACCAGGTAGAGCGCCGGGAAGCTCTGCCGCAAATACTCCGTCAGCAGGTCGGCGTGGACGATGGCCCCGTTCTGCGGCCCCGGGGCGGCGGCAAACTGGCGGCAGAGGGCGTTGCACCGCCGGTCGGCCAGATGCTGGGGGCGCAGCAGGGAATTGCTGAGCGTCAGCCGGGCGGAGATGCCGTATTCCCGGGTGAGGGCCAGGACCTCCGCCGGGGTGCGCTCCCCCAGCTCCACCCGGCCCCCCGCCCAGAGGCAGTCGGCGGGCGCGCCGTAAATGGAGCCGATGTCGCACCAGTCGTAAAAATACTCCCGATGGCTGCGGAACAGGGGGAGAAAGAGGGCGTACAGCTCGTAAAACTCAAACAGCCCGGGCAAATGGTAGTGGGCGATGGGGCGGGGCATGAACAAAGACCTCCATTGATTGTAAGGAACGGGCAGACGGTCGAAAACGCCCGCCGAGGGCTAGTCCGTCGGCGGCGGTGTGAGCTGCTTATAAAAATCCAGAGTGCGGAAGCCCCGCTCCAGCTGGGTGTGCAGATAGGCCTCGGTCACGTCCCCCAGGCGGCGGAGGCTGGCAGGGGGGAGGGTGAAGGAGAACAGCCGCTTGGGGTCACCATAGGCGATGTGCCGCAGGGCGGCCAGAGAGGGGGCATCCAGGGGCATGGAGATGCCGTCCCCCACCTGGGCGCGGCAGGCGGCGCAGTGGAGCACCCCCTCCCGCAGATGGAAGCGGGGGTCCTCCGGCTCGGCCGCGCCGCACACGGCGCAGCCGTCCAGCAGTGGCTCATACCCCGCCAGAGACAGGGCCTTTCCCTCAAAGGCGGCCTTGATGAGGGCCGGGGGCCTGGGCAGCTGCTCCAGGGCGTGGAGGCTGTTCAGCAGCAGAGACAGCAGCTCCGGGCTGGGGATGCCCTCCACCGCCAGCAGCTCCGTCACCTCAGAGAAGTAGCAGGCCAGGGCCAGCTTGTCCAGCTCGTCCCGCACCCCCCGGAACTGGCGCAGGGTCTCGCTCTCCTTCACGGTCCAGCGGCCCCGGTACTCGAACAGGACCATCTCCGACCAGCACAGCAGCTGACAGCCCGCCGCCAGCGCACTGCCCTTCCGCCTGGCCCCCCGGGCGGAGGCGGTGAGCTTGCCCATGTCCTGGGTGAGCAGGGTGAGGATCTTGTCCGACTCCTTATAATCCACCGCCCGCAGGACCAGGGCCTTTGTGGTGGTGTGCATTTACTCCTCGTGATAGCCGAAGTTCTGGATGGCCGCCGGGTTGTCCCGCCAGTTCTCCTTCACCTTCACCCAGGTCTGCAAATAGACCTTGGTGCCCATGAACCGCTCCATGTCCTGCCGGGCCTGGGTAGACACCTTTTTCAGCATCGCGCCGCCCTTGCCGATGATAATGCCCTTGTGGCTGTTCTTTTCGCAGTAGATGGTGGCCTCCACCTCCACCACCTCGTCGTCCCGCTCAGCAAAGCGGGTGATTTCCACGGCGGTGCCGTGGGGGATCTCCTTGTCCAGGCAGAGGAGCAGCTTTTCCCGGAGGATCTCCGCCATCATCTGCCGCTCCGGCTGGTCGGAGGTCATATCCTCGGGGAACAGCCGGGGTCCCTCGGGCAGGCAGCCGCCCAGAACGTCCAGCAGCTCCTCCACCCCCTCGCCGGTGCGGGCGGACAGAGGGACCACCGCGTCGAAGTCATGGGCCTGCTGATAGGTCTGGATGACCTCCAGCAGCGTTTCCTTCTGGGCCAGGGTGTCCACCTTATTGATGACCAGCACGGCGGGACAGCTCAGGGTCTTGATTCGGTCGATGAGCTGCTGCTCCGGCGCGCCCACGTTGGGGATAGGCTCCACCAGCAGGAGGATGCCGTCTACATCGGCCACGCTCTCCTTCACCACCTTGACCATGTAGTCGCCCAGGCGGGTGCGGGCCTTGTGCAGACCGGGGGTGTCCACAAAGACGAACTGCCGGTCGCCCCGCTCCACGATGCCGCAGATGCGGTTCCGGGTGGTCTGGGGCTTGTTGGTGACGATGGCGACCTTCTCGCCCACCAGCGCGTTGGTCAGGGTGGACTTGCCCACATTGGGTCGGCCGCAGATGGTAATGATACCGGAATGGGTAATTTCCATAGGAGTTCCTCGTTTCTTCCAAAGTAATTCGTGCCCCTATCATAGCAGACGCAAAGAAAAAAGGCAAACGATTCCCGAAAAAATATCCCTATTGCAGCAGAGGCTGTGATATA
>URTG01000145.1 GCA_900550705.1 uncultured Eubacteriales bacterium
TCCTTCGCCGGGCTTTCTTTTACGTTCTGTCGGTTTTCCCTTCTTCTGAGCAAAGGCAGAACCAACCGGATTCAAAATAATGGGTTACGCCTCAGGCTCCTGGGTGGGCTGAGGCTCCAGCTCGATGGAGCCGGTCTCGAAGAACAGGTCGTCCTCGCCCTGGTCCTCCGCGGCGTCCTCGCCGGGCTCTGCCAGCATATCGGCCACGATGTGACCGCCCTCGTTGGGCAGGTTGCCCTCGTCGTCGATCACGTCCTCGCAGCGGTACTGGGCCAGGCCGGAACCGGCGGGGATCAGCTTACCGATGATGACGTTCTCCTTCAGACCCAGCAGGTGGTCCACCTTGCCCTTGATGGCGGCCTCGGTCAGGACCTTGGTGGTCTCCTGGAAGGAGGCGGCGGACAGGAAGGACTCGGTGGCCAGAGAGGCCTTGGTGATACCCATGAGCAGCCGGGTGCAGGTGGGCATCCGCAGCTCCTCGCCGGCCTCGTTCTTCTCCCCGGCGGCCATGCGGTCCCGGACAGACTGCTCGGCGTCCCAGAACTCGATGATGTCGATGGTGGAGCCGGACAGCAGGTCGGAATCCCCGGCGTCCTCCACGCGGACCTTCCGCATCATCTGGCGGACAATGACCTCGATGTGCTTATCGTTAGTGTCAACGCCCTGCTGGCGGTACACCTTCTGCACCTCGCGGATCAGATAGTTGTGGCACTCAGACAGGCCGCGAATCCGCAGCACCTCGTGGGGGGACAGCGCGCCCTCGGTCAGCGCCAAGCCCTTGGGCACCACGTCGCCGTCCTTCACCCGCAGACCGGCGGAGTAAGGCAGGGCGTAGGTGACCACCTCGCCGTCGTCGGCGGTGATGGTCAGGTTGCACATGACGTTCCGCTTGGTCTCCTCGATGGTCACGCGGCCGGCGATTTCGGCCAGCTGGGCCATCTTCTTGGGCTTGCGGGCCTCGAACAGCTCCTCGACTCGGGGCAGACCCTGGGTAATATCGCCGCCGGCAACGCCGCCGGTGTGGAAGGTACGCATGGTCAGCTGCGTGCCCGGCTCGCCGATGGACTGGGCCGCGATGATACCCACGGCCTCGCCCGCGCCCACAGGCTCGCCGATGGCCAGGTTGATGCCGTAGCACTTGGCGCACACGCCGCTGCGGGCCTTACAGGTCAGGACGGAGCGGACCTTGGCGCTGTGGATGCCGTGGGCCTCCAGCACCTGGGCGTCGTCCTTCTTCATCATGGTATCCCGGGCAAACAGCAGCGCGCCGGTGGCGGGGTCCACAATGTCCTCGGCGGGATAGCGGCCGTGGATACGCTCGGCAAAGGTCTCGATGACCTGGCCGTGCTCCTCGATCTCGCTGACCTCAATGCCGTCGTGGGTGCCGCAGTCGTCCTCGCGGATAATGACCTCCTGGGACACGTCCACCAGACGGCGGGTCAGGTAACCGGAGTCGGCGGTACGCAGCGCGGTATCGGCCATGCCCTTTCGGGCGCCTCGGGAGGAGATGAAGTACTCCAGCACGGACAGACCCTCACGGAAGTTGGACTTGATGGGGATCTCGATGGTACGGCCGGCGGTATCCGCCATCAGACCACGCATACCGGCCAGCTGACGGATCTGAGCCATAGAACCACGGGCGCCGGAATCGGCCATCATAAAGATGGGGTTGTACTGGTCCATGCAGGCCTGAAGGGCGCTGGTGACGTCGGCCGTGGTCTTCTCCCAGGCGGAGACAGACAGGCGATACCGCTCGTCGTTGGTGATCAGACCGCGGCGGTACTGCCGATCGATCTTGATGATCTCCTTCTCGGTCTCGTGGATCAGGTCATACTTGTTGGAGGGCACGGTCATGTCCGCAATGGCAACGGTCAGGGAGCCCACGGTGGAGTAGTGGTAGCCCAGGTCCTTGATGGCGTCCAGAACGCCGGCGGACACGGTGAAGCCGTGCTTGGCGATACACTTGTCGATGATCTTGCCCAGCTGCTTCTTGCCCACCACAAAGTTGATCTCGGGGTCGAAGGTGTGCTCCGGGTCGCTGCGGTCCACAAAGCCCAGGTCCTGAGGGATGGCCTCGTTGTAGATCAGGCGGCCCACGGTGGTCTCCACCAGGCGGTGCTGGAGCTGGCCGTCGATCTCCTTCTCCAGCCGGACCTTGATGGGGGAATGCAGGGTGACCACACCGGCGTCATAGGCCAGCATCGCCTCGGTCTTGTCGGCGAAGATGTGGCCGGTGCCGGTCTCCTCCCGAACGAAGGTCAGGTAGTAGGCGCCCAGGATCATATCCTGGGTCGGAATGGTGACCGGGCCGCCGTCCTGGGGACGCAGCAGGTTGTTGGCGGACAGCATCAGCACCCGGGCCTCGGTCTGCGCCTCGGCGGACAGGGGGACGTGAACGGCCATCTGGTCGCCGTCGAAGTCGGCGTTGAAGGCGGTACACACCAGGGGGTGCAGCTTGATGGCGCGGCCCTCCACCAGCACAGGCTCGAAGGCCTGGATACCCAGACGGTGCAGGGTAGGCGCACGGTTCAGCATGACGGGGTGGTCCTTGATGACGAACTCCAGGGCGTCCCACACAGCGGCCTCGCCCTTCTCCACCATCTTCTTGGCGGCCTTGATGTTGTTGGCCAGGCCGTCGTCCACCAGCTTCTTCATCACGAAGGGGCGGAACAGCTCGATGGCCATCTCCTTGGGCAGGCCGCACTGATAGATCTTCAGGGAGGGGCCGACCACGATCACGGAACGGCCGGAGTAGTCCACGCGCTTGCCCAGCAGGTTCTGACGGAACCGGCCCTGCTTGCCCTTGAGCATATCGGACAGAGACTTCAGCGCCCGGTTGTTGGCACCGGTGACGGCGCGGCCCCGGCGGCCGTTGTCGATCAGGGCGTCCACGGCCTCCTGGAGCATCCGCTTCTCGTTGCGGACGATGATGTCGGGGGCGCTGAGCTGGATCAGGCGCTTCAGACGGTTGTTGCGGTTAATGACCCGGCGATACAGGTCGTTCAGGTCGGAGCAGGCGTACCGGCCACCGTCCAGAGGCACCATGGGGCGGATCTCCGGGGGCAGAACGGGCAGCACGTCGATGATCATCCACTCCGGCTTGTTGCCCGACAGCCGGAAGGCATCCACGACCTCCAGCCGCTTGACGATGCGGGCCTTTTTCTGCCCGGCGGCCGTCTTCAGCTCGGCGCGGAGCTGGGCAGACAGCTCCTCCAGGTCGATCTGCTGGAGCAGCTTCTTCACGGCCTCGGCACCCATGCCGGCATCGAAGTCGTCCTCATACTTCTCCCGCATCTCCCGGTATTCCTTCTCCGACAGGATCTGGTTCTTGGCCAGGGGGGAGAAGCCGGGGTCAATGACGATATAGGCGGCGAAATACAGCACCTTCTCCAGAATACGGGGGCTGATGTCCAGCAGCAGACCCATGCGGGAGGGGATGCCCTTAAAGTACCAGATGTGGGACACGGGGGCGGCCAGCTCGATATGGCCCATGCGCTCCCGGCGGACCTTGGACTTGGTGATCTCCACGCCGCAGCGGTCGCACACCTTGCCCTTGTAGCGGATCTTCTTGTACTTGCCGCAGTTGCACTCCCAGTCCTTGGTAGGGCCAAAGATCCGTTCGCAGAACAGACCGTCGCGCTCCGGCTTCAGGGTGCGGTAGTTGATGGTCTCGGGGCGCTTGACCTCGCCAAAGGACCACTCGCGGATCTGTTCCGGGGAGGCGATACCAATTTGGATGGCGTCAAATTCAGCATAACTCATAGTTGTTCAATCTCCTCCCGTTCTTACAGTTCATCGTCGGAGTAGGAAGCGTCCTCATCTCCGTCGCTGTTGGCTTCTCCGGCGTTCAGGGTCAGATCGTCGTCATCGCTCTCTCCCTTGAAGGTAAAGCCGCCGGCGGAGGCAAAATCGGCGTCCTTCTCATAGCCGAAGTCGTCGCCGGGCTCATAGTAGTCGTCGCGGTTGGGCTGATAGCCGTCGTCCTCGTCGTCCTTCAGCTCGATCTCGTTGCCGGCGGCATCCAGAACGCGCATATCGAGACACAGGGACTGCAGCTCCTTCAGCAGGACCTTGAAGGACTCGGGCACACCGGGCTTGGGCACGTTCATGCCCTTGACAATGGCCTCGTAGGTCTTCACACGGCCGGTGACGTCGTCGGACTTCACCGTCAGGATCTCCTGCAGGGTGTAGGCCGCGCCATAGGCCTCCAGGGCCCAGACCTCCATCTCGCCGAAGCGCTGGCCGCCGAACTGGGCCTTGCCGCCCAGGGGCTGCTGGGTGACCAGGGAGTAGGGGCCGGTGGCACGGGCGTGGATCTTATCGTCCACCAGGTGGTGCAGCTTCAG
>URTG01000146.1 GCA_900550705.1 uncultured Eubacteriales bacterium
CCAACAAGTATGGGCTAACTTAATGTCTGGGGTAGCGACCAATTGGGTTTCTACCGGGGGAACGCTTGTTGATAGCAGGCGTTCCCTTTGTCTATATTATAAGCATTTCACAGGACAATGTCAAATGGATTCTTGCAAGGGGTATTCGCAGCCAATGGGCATGGACTCATGATGCTTGCTCAGTTCTGAGCCAGCTCGAAAATAGAATGGAACAGGAAGAAACAGACCAAAGGTAATTGCCCAGATATATTGCAACGACCATTCCTTTTGGGGTAGAATAGCAATCAATCAGTCAGCTTGTCGAAAAAGTGGCTTCGCCGCTTTTTTGCCAAGCTGCAAACATTTTAACTGCGTTAATAACTATCATGTTTTTCCCGGCTCCGCGCCGGGGAAGAACGGGAGAGGAGAGAACGCCGTGGCGTTTATGGATTGGGACACGCTGGAGCGCACCTGTCTGGACTGCCGCCGCTGCCCCCTGGCGGACGGACGGCACAACGTGGTCTTTGGCGTGGGCCCCCGGAATGCGGAGGTCCTGTGTATCGGCGAGGGCCCCGGGGAGACCGAGGACCTTCAGGGCGAGCCCTTCGTGGGCCGGGCGGGCAAGCTGCTGGACGATATGCTGGAGCTTATCGACCTGGACCGGAAGCAGAACGTATACATCGCCAACATCGTCAAATGCCGCCCGCCCCAGAATCGGGACCCGCTGAACACCGAGCAGGATGCCTGCATCGGCTATCTCCGCAACCAGGTGGCCCTGCTCCGCCCTAAGATCATCGTCTGTCTGGGCCGCATTGCCGCCACCCGCCTGATCCGGGAGGATTTTAAGATCACCCGGGAGCACGGCACCTGGGTGGAGAAGTCCGGCGTCTGGATGACCGCCCTGTATCACCCCGCCGCCATCCTCCGCGACCCCCGGCACCGGCCGGAGACCTTTGACGATCTGATGTCCCTGCGGGAGAAGATTCGGGCGGTGTGTGAGCGGACCTACCCGAAGGAATAGCCCGAAGCGCAGACCGCCCGCATTTTTGTGTAATTTCTACAAATTTCGCAAGAATTTCGGTTGACAACTCCGCCGTCTGAACGGTATGATAGAGAAAACGCGGCACCGCCGCAGAGAACGGGAGGAAGCTCTATGCATCACACGGGATGGAAGGCGCTGGCGCTGGCGCTGCTGTTGGTTTTTGGCCTGACGGCCTGCGGAAGCTCCGGCGGGGAGAGCACCGGCTCTATGCCGGACGAGTCCAGCATCTCCACCTTCGAGCCGGAGCCGGAACCGGAACCGGAGCCGGAGCCTGCCCTGCCCTACACGAACCCCCTCACCGGGGAGGGCTGCGCCCAGGACGTGGGGCAGAGCCGGCCGGTGGCGGTGATGCTGAACAACCTTAAAAAGGCCCTGCCCCAGCTGGGCGTGTCCCAGGCGGACATCATCTACGAGGCCCCCGCCGAGGGGGGCATCACCCGGATGCTGGGGGTCTTTCAGAGCGTGGACGGGGTGGGGGACATCGGCTCCGTCCGCTCCGCCCGGGATTACTATGTCTCCTTGGCCTACGGGCACGACGCTATTTTCCTCCACGCCGGGGGCAGCCCCGGGGCCTACCAGGCCATCAAGAGCTGGGGCGTCACCGCGCTGGACTGCGTCAACGGCCCCTATGAGGGCAGCCTGTTCTGGCGGGACGTGAACCGGAAGAAGACCATGGGGTGGGAGCACTCCGTCCTCACCTCCGGGGCCAAAATTCAGGAGCTGCTGCCCACCTACTCCAGGCTCACCCTCACCCACCGGGAGGGGTACACCGAGCCTCTGACCTTCCTGGCCCAGGGGGAGACGGCCATCGGCCAGCCGGCCCACAGCGTCTCCGTCACCTTCTCCCACTACAAGACCGGCGTGTTCACCTACGACCCGGACACCGGGCTCTACCGGGTGGAGGAGTACGGCGCGCCCTACATCGACGGCAACAACGGCCAGCAGGTGGCGGTGAAGAATGTGCTGGTGCTGTACACCGACGTGTCCTCCCTCCAGGGGGACGACAAGGGCCGCCAGTCGGTCCGCACCACGGGCACCGGCTCCGGCCTGCTGTTCTGCGACGGCACCGTGCAGGAGCTCACCTGGTCCAAGGCCAAGCACGGTACGCCCCTGTCCTACACCGCCGCCGACGGCCAGCCGCTAAAGCTGGGGGTGGGCAAGAGCTATGTGAACCTGGTGGGCGGCCCCTCCGCCGTGACGGTGAGCTGAGGGAGAAAAATCGGGAAACTCTTGGAAAATGGTTGCAATCTCCGGGACGGAAATTGTATAATAGAAGTGACGAGCTGACTGCGTCCCTCCGCCGCTCCGGCGGGGGGCGCAAAATTCCAACAGACATCAGGAGGTGGGATTCGACGTGGACGGTCGAGGTTGTCATCGGGATACGGAAATCTGCTGCCATAAACGACGGGCAGCGGGGGTCAGACCGTCCGTTCCGGCCGGTCCCGCTCCGCTGCCGGAACGGACGCTGACACGCGGCCGCGGCGCTGCAAGTGTTTTGAAGGGGACAGAGAACCGTCTGTCGGCTTCAAAGCCCTTGTATCCCGCGGGTCTTGTATCCCTCTTTATTTTGAGCCAGAGAGGGGATACTATCTTCCATGCATGAGAATTATGATTTAGACCTGCTGCTGGAGCTGGTCAAAACCAAGCAGTTCCGCCGACTGAAGGAGCTGCTGGCCGAAATGAACGAGGTAGACATCGCCGAGTTCCTGGACGAGGTGGAGCCGGAGCAGCAGGCGGTGGTCTTCCGGCTGCTGCCCAAGGACTCCGCCGCCGAGGTCTTCACCTATCTGGAGGACAGCGAGGACCAGGAGAAGCTCATCGGCGCCCTCAGCGATAAGGAGCTGCGGGAGGTCCTGGACGAGCTGTATCTGGACGATACGGTGGACATCATCGAGGATATGCCCGCCAACGTGGTGTCCCGTATTCTGCGGAACACCGACGTCTCCACCCGCAGTCAGATTAACCAGCTGCTGAACTACCCCAAGGACTCGGCGGGCTCCATTATGACCACCGAGTTCGTCTACCTCCACCCGGACGCCACGGTGGCGGAATCCTTCGCCCGCATCCGCCAGGTGGGTCTGGACAAGGAGACGGTGTACACCTGCTATGTGACCAAAAACCGGGTGCTGGAGGGGGTCGTTACCGTCCGCGCCCTGCTGCTGGCCCCCTATGAGACCCACATCCGGGAGATTATGGAGACCAATATTCTGTCGGTCAACACCCACGAGGACCGGGAGGACGTGGCCCAGCTCTTTTCCAAATACGACCTGACCGCCCTGCCGGTGGTAGACAGCGAAAACCGCCTGGTGGGCATCGTCACCGTGGATGACGCCATGGACGTTATGGAGGAGGAGACCACCGAGGACTTCGAGAAGATGGCCGCCATCCTCCCCTCGGACAAGCCCTATCTGAAGACCGGTGTGCTGGAGACCTGGCGCTCCCGTATCCCCTGGCTGCTGATGCTGATGCTGTCCTCCACCTTCAGCGGCATGATCATCACCCATTTCGAAAGCGCCCTGGCCGCCTGCGTGGTGCTCACCTCCTTCATCACCATGCTGTCCGGCACCGGCGGCAACTCCGGCTCCCAGTCCTCTGTGGCCGTGATCCGCGCCCTGTCGCTGGACGAGGTGAAGTTTTCCGATATGCTGGCCGTGGTGTGGAAGGAGGTCCGGGTGGCCCTGCTGTGCGGCGTGTGCCTGGCGGGGGCCAACTTCGTGAAGATGATGGTCGTGGACCGCTGGCTCATGCACAAGCCGGAGGTCACGGTGACTGTGGCCCTGGTGGTCTGTCTGACCCTGATCTGCACCGTGGTCTGCGCCAAGATCGTGGGCTGCACCCTGCCTATGGCGGCGGAGAAGATCGGCATCGACCCCGCCGTGATGGCCGCGCCCTTTATCACCACGGTGGTAGACGCCCTGTCTCTGCTGATCTACTTCGGCTTTGCCACGGAGCTGCTGGGACTGTAAAGCTTCCAAACCCCGCCCCCTGCCTGGGCGGGATCTCAAAACATGGGGTATGCCTGAACCGTGCCCTGTGCTTTCCGCCCGTTGGGCAGAAAGCAGGCTGTCGAAAAAGTCCTTCCAGCCGAAGGGTTCGGAGGGAAGGAGGGAAGGATAGCTGGAAAGGGAATCGTCAGGGTTCCCTTTCCTCAGACTGTCGAAAAAGTCCTTCCAGCCGAAGGATTCGGAAGGAGGGATAGTTGGAAAGGGGACCATCAGGGTCCCCTTTCCTTGAAATCAACAACATTTTAACGC
>URTG01000147.1 GCA_900550705.1 uncultured Eubacteriales bacterium
CCACCGCTTCGCGGTCCACCTCCCTGCCCCTTTTGTCCCTTCGGGACATTTCCCCCTGATAGGGGGAATCGGCCCCTTTCAGGGGAGGCTAAAGGGGTGCACCGTTCTAAGGCTCCCCTGAAAGGGGAGCTGGCCGCCGAAGGCGGACTGAGGGGTAGCCTTCCCCCCCACAGGGGGGAAGGTGCCCCGCGTCAGCGGGGCGGATGAGGGGGAGTCTCGAACAAGAAGCATCAGCCAAAGGATTCGATCACTCCTAACTCCTCCCTCCACACTCCTAACTATCCTCAGTGCTTCGGCGTCAGCACCTTGGTCCCGCCCATGTAGCCCCACAGGACCTCGGGGATGGTGACGGTGCCGTCGGCCTTCAGGTTGTTCTCCAGGAAGGCGATGAGCATACGGGGGGGAGCCACCACGGTGTTGTTCAGGGTGTGGGGCAGATACATCTTGCCGTCCTCGCCCTTGACGCGCATCTTCAGGCGGCGGGCCTGGGCGTCGCCCAGGTTGGAGCAGGAGCAGACCTCAAAATACTTCTGCTGGCGGGGGGACCAGGCCTCGATGTCGCAGGACTTCACCTTCAGGTCGGCCAGGTCGCCGGAGCAGCACTCCAGCTGGCGGACGGGGATGTCCAGGCTGCGGAACAGCTCCACGGAATACTGCCACATCTGCTCATACCACTTCATGGAGTCCTCGGGCTTGCAGACCACGATCATCTCCTGCTTTTCGAACTGGTGGATGCGGTACACGCCCCGCTCCTCGATGCCGTGGGCGCCCTTCTCCTTGCGGAAGCAGGGGGAGTAGGAGGTCAGGGTCTGGGGGAGGGTGGCCTCGGGGATGATCTGGTCGATGAACTTGCCGATCATGGAGTGCTCGCTGGTGCCGATGAGATACAGGTCCTCGCCCTCGATCTTATACATCATGGCCTCCATGTCGGTCTGAGACATGACGCCCTCCACCACGTTGCCGTGGATCATAAAGGGAGGAATACAGAAGGTGAAGCCCTTGTCGATCATAAAGTCCCGGGCATAGGCCAGCACGGCCTCGTGCAGGCGGGCGATGTCGCCCATGAGATAATAGAAGCCGTTGCCGGACACGCGGCCGGCGGCGTCCATGTCGATGCCGTCGAAGGACTCCATGATCTGGGTGTGATAGGGGATCTCAAAGTCGGGGAGCACAGGCTCGCCGAAGCGCTGGACCTCTACATTGGCGGAGTCGTCGGGGCCGATGGGTACGGAGGGGTCGATGATGTTGGGGATCTGGAGCATAATGTGGCGGATCTTGGCGGCCAGCTCGGTCTCCTTGACCTCCAGCTCGGCCAGCCGGTCGGCGTTGGCCTTGACCTGGGCCTTCACGGCCTCGGCCTCCGCCAGCTTGGAGGGGTCCTTCTTGGCCTGACCCATGAGCATACCCACCTGCTTGCTCAGGGTGTTGCGGCTGGCGCGGAGGTCGTTGGCCTCGCTCACCGCGGCGCGGTTCTCCTCGTCCAGCGCCAGGACCTCGTCCACCAGGGGCAGCTTGGCATCCTGGAATTTCTTTTTGATGTTCTCCTTCACGGCTTCGGGATTTTCCCGAACAAACTTCATGTCCAGCATTGTGGAACTCTCCTTTTCTTGTGCGCTGCCCATCCAAGGGGCGGCGCATAGCATAGAATATATCGGTCGGAATGAGACTGAACGGTCCAACAAAAGAATCGGGCCGCAGTTCAACGGGGGAGGGGGGACGTTTCACGTGAAACAGTCTTAGAACAGGGCGTCGTAGATCTCCTGATACCGGTCGGCAGGGGAGAAGCGTCCGTTGTCCGTGGTGCTCTCGGTGGGGAGGAACGCCCGCAGGCCGGCATCCTCCAGGCTCTGGATGAGGCTGCGGCACAGACGGGTCTTGCCGCTGACATAGGCCTCGTCGATCTGCCAGAACCAATCCATGGCCCGCTTGGTGCTGTCCAGGTCGCTTTCCAGCTTGGCGGCCTGCTGGGCCTGGGCGGCCTGGAGCTTGGCCTGGGCCTCCAGCTCGTCCACCTTTTCCTTCAGGGCGGCGTTCTCCTTATACAGGTTGTCCAGCGACTGCACGGCGGAGACGGACTGCTGCAAATTGTCGATCTGCTCCTGGTTCTGCTGCTGAAGCAGGTCGTTCTGCCGCCGCTCCATCAAAAAGGTGAACAGCAGCAGGGCAAAGGCCGCGGCAAACAGAATGGCGATATACTGGAACACGGAATGACCGCCCTGCTTGGCCGGGGCCTTTTTCTCGGGGGCCTTCTCCGGCTCCGGGGCAGGGGAGAGGGGGTGCTTTTCTTCACGCACGGGGATCACACCTCCTCTCCGTGGAGCTGACGCAGCAGCGCCAGCAGGGATTCCAGGTCCTGATCGCCGTAATACTCCAACTCGATCCGGCCCTTTTTGCCCTTGTGGGCGATCTTTACCTTCCGGCCCAGGGAGCTGGACAGGTTCTTTTCCAGCTCGCCCAGGTAGAGAGACAGGTCGGGGCCGCCGTCCTTGGGCGTGTCCTTGGGCTCCTTTTGCAGGGCCTTCACCAGGGTCTCGGTCTGGCGGACGGACAGCTGGTGCTGGATCACCCGCCTGGCGGCCTCTCGCTGAAGCTCCGGGGTGGGTGCGCCCAGGATGGCCCGGGCGTGGCCGGAGGAGAGCTGACCCTCCTCCACCAGCCGCAGCAGGTCCTCCGGCAGGGCCAGCAGCCGCAGAGTGTTGGCGATGGCCGGGCGGGATTTGCCCATCTGCTGGGCCACCTGCTCCTGGGTCAGGCCGTAGTCCTCCATGAGCACCTGATAGCCCCGGGCTTCCTCCGCCGGGTTCAGGTCCTCCCGCTGGAGGTTTTCGATGAGGCCCAGCTCCATGACCTTCCGGTCGTCCGCCTCGATGATGACCACGGGCACCTCGTCCAGCCCGGCGGACTTGGCCGCCCGCCAGCGCCGCTCTCCGGCGATGATCTGGTAGTAGCCGGAGGAGAGGCGGCGGACCGTCAGCGGTTGGATGATGCCGTGGATGCGGATGGACTCGGCCAGGTCGGCCAGGGATGCCTCATCGAAGCGCTTCCGGGGCTGATTCAGTCCCGGCTGTACCTGGGAAATGGGGAGGGAGACTGCTCCCTCTCCCTGGGGCTGCTGAATGGCGGGGTCGCCCAGCAGGGCGTCCAGTCCCCGGCCCAGCCCCAGGTCTGTTTTTCGTTTAGCCATAGTATACTCCTCTTATATACGGTCAGTGGGACGCGGCCAGCTCCTCGGCCAGGGCGGAATAGGCCTGGGAGCCGCGGGAGTAGGGGTCGTAGGCCAGGGCGGGCTTTCCGTGGCTGGGTGCCTCAGACAGGCGCACGTTCCGGGGGATCACCGTGGCGTACACCTGGCCGGGGAAGTGCCGCTTGACCTCCTCCGCCACCTGGAGCGACAGGTTGGTCCGGCTGTCGAACATGGTGAGCAGCACACCCTCCAGATTCAGCCCGGGGTTCAGCCCCCGCTTGACCAGCCGGACGGTGGCCAGCAGGTCGCTGAGTCCCTCCAGAGCGTAATACTCACACTGCACCGGCACCAGCAGCGACTGGGCGGCGCACAGGGCGTTCACCGTCAGCAGCTCCAGGGAGGGGGGGCAGTCGATGAGAATGTAGTCATACTGGTCGGCCAGGGAGTTCAGTGCGGCTTTCAGCAGATTCTCCCGGTCCGGAATGGCGATCATCTCGATGCCCGCCCCGGCCAGCGCCTTGTTGGAGGGTATCACATCGCCGTATTTGGTGGTTACCACCGCCCGCTTGGGGTCGGCTCCGTTGATCAGCACGTCGTACACGTTGGGGGAGGCGGTGTTCTTGTCCACCCCCATGCCGGAGGTGGCGTTGGCCTGGGGGTCAAAGTCACACAGCAGCACCCGCTTGCCCAGCGCGGCGAGAGACGCAGTCAGGTTGACCGTGGTGGTCGTCTTGCCCACACCGCCTTTTTGATTTACAATCGCAATGATTCTTGCCATGGGCGCCTCCTTTGTGCGGAAACCTTTGGGAGAGTTAGGAGTTAGGAGGTAGGAGTTAGGAGTTATCTGGCCCTTGGGGCGAAGCCTCTTGTACGGGGGTCACCCTCATCCGCCCCAGTGTGAGCACTGGGGCACCTTCCCCCTGGAAGGGGGCAGGCTAACCCCTCAGT
>URTG01000148.1 GCA_900550705.1 uncultured Eubacteriales bacterium
GACGGTTCCCTTTCCAACTATCCTTCCCTCCGAATCCTTTGGCCGGAAGGACTTTTTCGACAGTCTGACCACGGGTCACAGATTAAAGATCAAAAACGGGAGAAACCGCGGCGATTGCGGCTTCTCCCGTTTTTTGTTTGCAAGCTCTGTTTTTAGCCGTCCAGCCGCTGGGCCACAGGCTCCAGGTAATTCTCCTTCATGTCCTCCAGCTTGCCGGAGTCGAAGGCGGCGGCCAGGGCGGGGTCCATGGGGAGCTGGGCCAGAACGGGGACCTCCAGGTCCTTGGCCACCTGCTCCAGGTGGCTCTCGCCGAAGATGGCGTGCTTATGGCCGCAGTCGGGGCACTGGAAGTAGCTGTAATTCTCCACCAGACCCAGGACGGGGATGTTCATCATCCGGGCCATGTTCACCGCCTTGGTGACGATCATAGACACCAGGTCCTGGGGGGAGGTGACCACGATGATCCCATCCACGGGCAGAGACTGGAACACGGTCAGGGGCACGTCGCCCGTTCCGGGAGGCATATCCACGAACATATAGTCCACGTCGCCCCACACCACGTCCTGCCAGAACTGGGTGACCACCCCGGCGATCACCGGGCCGCGCCAGACCACGGGGTCGGTCTCGTTGGCGGTGAGCAGGTTCAGGGACATGACCTTGATGCCGCCGGGGGTGACGGCGGGGTCGATGCCCGTGTCGTCGCCGGTGGCCCGCTCATGCAGGCCGAAGGCGGTGGGGATGGAGGGGCCGGTAATATCCGCGTCCAGAACGGCCACCTTGCGGCCCTTCCGGGCCATAGCCACAGCCAGAGAGGCGGTGACGGTGCTCTTGCCCACGCCGCCCTTGCCGCTGACCACGGCGATCACGCGGCCAATGCTGGACTTGCTGTTGGCGGGGACCCGCATATCCCGTGCGCTGCAATCGGAGCCGCAGCTGGAACAATCGTGGGTGCAGTTTTCAGACATAATTGACACTCCTTGCCGGCCTGCCGCAGTAAAACACCCGGCCCTTGTGCGGGCGGCTGATAGCCGCCCCTGCGAAAAGGCCCGAAGGTCTTTTGCCGCAGCAAGCCCTTTCTTCTTGTTCAGTCTACCCACTTTCGCCCCGTCCGTCAAGGGGCTGGGCGAATTCCCGGGTCATTGCACCAGGGTATTCTCCCGGGTGGGCGTTTCGGCGGTCTCCTGGTGGTTGAAGTAGTAGGACAGAATTTCCGCCGCCATGCTGCCCAGATCGGAGCCGCTGCCGCCCCGCTCCACCACCAGGGCAACGGCGATCTGGGGGTCGTCGAAGGGGGCGAAGCAGACGAACACGGCGTTGGAATTGGTCTTGGCGCTGACCTGGGCGGAGCCGGTCTTGGCACCCACCTGGACCCCCAGGTCCTGGAAGGCCCGCTTCACGGAGCCCTCGGTGGTCAGGGCCAGCATACCGGCCTTGACGGCCTGCAGGTTCTTGTCCTGGATCTCGATGGTGCTGAGCACCTTCGGCTCATAGTCGTACACCGTCTTGGAGAGATCGCCGGATTTGACCTCCTTCAGCAGGTGGGTGGCCCGGCGGGTGCCGCCGTTGACCAGGGTGGCGATGTAGTTCGCCAGCTGAATGGGGGTCACCTGGGTGCTCTCCTGGCCGATGGCCACAGACAGGGTGCTGCCCTCATACCAGGTGCCGCCCAGAGACTCGGTAAAGGCGGGACCGGCCAGCGCGCCGGCCTTCTCTCCCAGCTCCAGGCCGGTGGTCTGGCCCAGGCCGAAGCGGCTGGCGTAGTCATCCAGCCGTTCAATGCCCAGGCGGCGGCCCAGGTCATAGAAGAAGTAGTTGCAGGACACCTCGATGGCCTTGCTCACGTTGACCACGCCGTGGGTGCCGCCGTGCTGGCGGTAGATCCAGCACTTGGGGTGGGGGCTTTTGTAATAGGTGTATACGCCCTCGTCCCGAATGGTGGTGTTGGGGGTGATGAGTCCCTCCTCCAGTCCGGCGATGGCGGTGATCATCTTAAAGGTAGAGCCGGGAGGATACAGGCCCTGGAAGGCCCGGTTCACCAGCGGTTCCAGGGGGTCCGTTTTCAATGCGTCCCAATTTTTGCCCATGTTAGCCAGGTCATAGGTGGGATAAGAGGCGGCGGCCAGCACGTCGGCATCGTTCACGTCCAGCACCACGCAGGCTGCGCCCCGGACCTCCTTACTCTCCAGCTTTTTCAGCGAGGTGGCAAGAATGTCCTCCACCGCGCCCTGGAGGTCGATGTCTACCGTCAGCATCACATTGTTCCCCGGTACTGGCTCGGACAGCCAGGTCTCCGACACCACCTTTCCGCTGGTGTTCCGCTCCAGGGTGCGAACGCCGGATTTTCCCCGGAGATAGGCCTCGAAGGCCCACTCCACGCCGCTTTTGCCCACGGTGTCGTTCATGGCATAGTCGGCCACACCGTCGCCGTCCCGGTCGATGTCCTTGTAGTCGTCCCACTCGGCGGCGAAGATCCCGGACACCTGGCCCAGCAGATGGGCGGCGTAGGGGGTGTGATACTCCCGGACGGAGGTGGTGTCGATGACCACGCCGGACAGTCCCAGCTCCTTCACCCGCGTAATGAAGCCGATGTCCACCCCCTGGGCGAAGACGTAGACGTTGCGATTGATGTCCCGGGCGCGGAGATACAGCTCATAGAGCACCCCGGCCACAGACCGGGCCTCCGCCGGGTCCATGTCGCCCAGGTTCAGGGTGGGGATGGGGTCACCCTTCTCCTTGGCGGCCTTCTCGTCCACGGCCCCCTCCCCCTTCAGCTGGAAGGAGCGGCACATCAGGCCCAGCAGCTCCGTGGCGTCGGGCAGGGCGGCGGATTCCTCGGCGGGGGTCTCGTTCTTGGTGTCGCTGCCGCCGGTGAAGAAGGCTTTGATCCGCTCCAGCAGGCCGGGCTTCTTTGGCTCGGTGACCTCGGGCAGGGCCTCGGGCTGCTTGGTGGGGTCCTTGATCCACTTCATGGCCACCGCCAGCCGCCCCAGACGGGTGAGGGAGACCGTCTCCGTCCCGTCGTCCCCGGTGGTGACGGTGTAATAGGGCGCGTCGGTGGTGAAGGTGAAGGGGGCCTGGGGGGAGATGGGCAGGGTGTCCTCCCACTCCACCCCCTGCTCCCGGCAGATTTGCAGGAGGGTGCGGAGGGTGTCGTTCCGGTTGTCCCCCATGAGCTTGGTGTTCAGCGTGACCTGATAGATCACCTTGTTGGACACCAGGACCTTGCCGTTCCGGTCCAGGATCTGCCCCCGGGCGGCCTCCACCGTCTCGGTCTCGGCGATTTTATATTGGGATTTGCGCCGCAGCTCGGCGCCATTGTTCACCTGAAGGTCATACAGCTCGCTCCCCAGTGCGCCGTAGGCCAGCGCCAGGGCCAGCACCACGGCCAGCACCCGGCGGTGAAATTGCTTGGGTTCCAAAAAATGCACCTCCTCGCGGCACGTCAGGCCAGCTTATCCCCGCCCACCCGGCGGTAGACCCGCCGGAACAGCAGCCAGACCAGGGGGGACCAGACCAGCGACAGCACACATTCCGCCGCCGCCACGGGCAGCACGTCGGCCACCTGGGCCAGGTGGGACAGGCGGAACAGCATGGTCCGCAGGGCGTCGATCAGCGCCAGCGCCCCGGCGGAGCACAGCAGAAACCCGGGGAAGGACTGCTGCAAGGCGTATTGCGACAGGATGCCGGACAAAAGGCCCACCACCGTCAGCGCGATGAGCCGGAGGCCGACGCTGCCCGGGTACACCAGCGCCCACAGCAGCCCCGCCCCCAGGCCAAAGCCCGCCCCGGCGCAGCTCCCCTCTAAAACCGCCACCGCCACCACCGCCAGGGGCAGCAGCATAGGCATCACCCCGTACACGGGAAACCGGGGCAGAATATAGGCATCCAGCAGCCACACGGGCACGGTGCCCAGGGCGTAGACGAGCCATTTATGGAATAAATCGCGGCGGGTCATAAAAACCTCCTTTGGAGAAGGGTTTCCTCCGATGTTATTCGTAGGGGCGATCCCCCCTGTCAGGGGGAATTGTCTCGAAGGGACAAGGGGGTAGGGGCCGATGTCCTCATCGGCCCGCGACAACCGGCGCACCACCGAACCGGGCCGCTGAGGACAGCGACCCCTACGCCTA
>URTG01000149.1 GCA_900550705.1 uncultured Eubacteriales bacterium
CAGGAAACGTCGGCATCGGAAAAACGCAGGACTTGACAAGTGGAAAAGGCGGCCTCCTCCAGCTCGTAAATGCTGACGGAAGGGGTTCCTTCCCGGCGTCTCCGTGTGACTTTGTCCGCAAAGCTGATGGCCTGAGCGCGATTGGTGGTGGTATAGAAACCATAGCCGAAGTCCAGATAGCGATTTTGAGGGACTAATCTGGGTCGAGGGATGATGAGATTGCTGCCGTGGTACAAGATCATAGGGGAGCCCTCCTAGGAAATATCTATAATTATATTATACACAACGGGAGAATTTTCTGCAATGGGCTGAGAAAGCGGTTGCTTCTTTCCGCCGGAGTTGGTATACTGGAATAAAAATCGACAAAAAACGATAAAAAACGACAAAGCGAGAGGAGGAGCGGCATGAGAGAACGGATGAGAAAGGGGCTGGCCTGGTGTCTGGCGGCGGTGCTGCTGCTGGGCCTGCTGCCCTTGTCACCCAGGGCGACGGCGGCAGAGGAGAGGGATCTGTCCCAGGCGGAGATCGACCTGGACGCGTGGTTTTACCGCTATGACAAGTCACCCAAGGAGCCGGTGCCGACGGTGAGGCTGGACGGTACCGTGGTCCCCAGCACGGATTACACCGTCTCTTATGACAACAACACCAACGCCGGGCAGGCCGCTGTGACCGTTAAGGGAACAGGGGCTTATGTCGGCAGCAAAACGGTCCATTTTACCATCGACCCTCGGCTGGTCCTGCCCCAGGAGGTCACGGTCCGGAAATGCTATAAGAGCTTCGACGGCACGACAGACGCCCGGCCGGAGATCACCGCGTCCAGTTTGGACGGCCCCCTCACCGTGACCTGCTCCCAAGCCTCCTATGACACCCCTTACGCCGGGACGGGGAAGACGGTCACCCTCTCCGGGATGCGTCCCTCCAACGCGAATTATACCATGCAGGAGAGCGACATGACCTGGGACCGGGGGGAGATCGCCCCCGGCATCCCGAACGTCAAGCAGAACATCCAACTCATCCAGGGCGAGCGCATCGACCTGGATACCCTGGTCCGCGGCGCGGGGGCGGGGGATGTGACCTATCAATTCTCCGGTGACAGCAAGGACTGTGTCCTCTCCGGGTCTCAACTGACCGCCGGGGAGACGTTGGGGAGCGTGTCGCTGATCGCCCACATTGCCCAGGGCAAGGACGTGAACGGCGACGGCATCCTCGATTACACCGGCGGCACGGAGACCTTCTCTCTCACCGTCGTGGCCCGCAAGACCCAACCCTCGGAAAGCGGGGAGAGCGGGAACGGACAGCAGTCCCTCACGCTCAAGGGCGGAAGTCAAGTGACCTACGGCAAGAGCCTGCAATTCACCCTCTCCGGCGGGGCCGGGAGCGGCGCCGTCCGCTATTGGGTGGAGCCGCGGGGCAGCCGGGGCAGCGCCACCATCGACCAGAGCGGCCGTCTCACCGCCACCCAGGCGGGCAAGGTCCTGGTTTACGCAGAAAAGGCCGGGGACGCGACCTATGCCGCGGCGAAAGCAAACCCCATCGAAGTGACGATCCAGCCCGCCCAGCTGACCATCTGCGTCCAGGACAAAACGGCGGCGGTCGGGGAGTGGGCCCCCAGCCTGAGCAGCGCCGACTACACCGTCTCCGGCCTGGTGAATGGGGACAAGCTGGCCAAAACGCCCACCCTCTCCTATGCCTCTGTGCCGGATATGGGCCGGGAGGGCAGCGTGACCATCCAGGCCAGCGGGGCGGTGGTCCCGGTGGGCGGGAATTATCGCGCGGACATCACCTATCAGTTTGGCACCCTGACCATTACGCCCCAGCCGGTCTATCCCATTACCGTGCGCTCGGCGCTGAACGGGACGGTCACGGCGGACAAGCAGAGCGCCACAGAGGGCACGAGCGTGACCCTCACGGTCAAACCCAACCAGAATTTTAAGCTGGAGAAGCTCACGGCGACGAGCGGCAGCAAGACCCTGACCTGCCGGGAGACGGGCAGCGGAACGTATGCCTTCACGATGCCCGCCGGGGCGGTGACGGTCTTCGCGACCTTTGCGCAGATCGCCCAGCCGGTGGCCTTTCCCTTTACGGACGTGAGCAAGTCCTCCTGGTATTATGACAGCGTGGCCTACGTCTACGCCCAGGGTCTCATGAACGGCACCGGGGCCACGACCTTTGCGCCTGCCACGCCCACGACCCGTGGGATGCTGGTGACGATCCTCTATCGCATGGAGGGCAGCCCGGCCTCCGCCGCCTGGTCGCCCTTTGCCGACGTGACCGCCGACGCCTACTACGCCGCCCCGGTGGCCTGGGCCGCCTGGAACGGCATCGTCAACGGCGTCAGCGCCACCAAGTTTGCGCCCAAGCAGTGGATCACCAGGGAGCAGATGGCCTCCATCCTCTATCGTTACGCCCGGTATAAACAATGGGACGTGTCCCAGCGGGGCGATCTGTACCAGTTCAGCGACCGGAGCAAGTGCCACAGCTATGCCCTGGAAGCCCTCTCCTGGGCCAACGCCACGGGCCTCATCCAGGGCAAGGGCAAAGACATTTTGGACCCCAGAGGCCTGGCCTCCCGTGCCCAGGTCGCGGCCATCTTACAGCGCTTCCACCAGACCTACGCCAAGCCCGCCCAGACCCCGGAATCGGGCGAAACAGCCACCTGAAAAATTTTTTCAAAAAAATTCAGAAAACCCCTTGACAATTTCCGCTTCTTTGCTATAATAAGTCCTGCGCTCGTGAGTTGCGGGTCGCAAAAAACAAAACTTAGCGGGATTGTGTAAGGGTAGCACGACAGACTCTGACTCTGTTTGTGAGGGTTCGAATCCTTCTCCCGCTGCCAAATGGAAGCCGCCCGCATTTCGAAGTGATTTCGGAATGCGGGCGGTTCATTTTGTTCTGGCGTTCCCTGCCGGGAACACAGGAAGCCTGATGTGCGAAGAAACACAACATGAACTTGAGAGAACGAGAGAACACACAGCAAGGAGTTTTTACTATGCAGCGCAGTGCCAGATTCATTCGTAAGCTGCCCATCCCCATGGACATCAAAAAAGAGTTCCCCCTGACCGCAGAGATCTCCGCCGTGCGGGAGGGCCGCGTGGAGGAGATGCGCGCCATCCTGGATGGCCGGGACCGCCGCCTGATGCTGGTCATCGGCCCCTGTTCTGCCGACCGGGAGGACAGCGTGATGGACTACGTCTACCGCCTGGTCCCCATGCAGGAGCAGGTGAAGGATAAAATTCTTATCGTCCCCCGCATTTACACCAACAAGCCCCGCACCAACGGCGCGGGCTACAAGGGGATGCTCCACCAGCCCGACCCCAGCAAGAAGCCCGATATGCTGGAGGGCATCATCGCCATCCGCCGCCTGCACACCCGGGCGGTGAAGGAGACCGGCTTCGCCTGTGCCGACGAGATGCTGTATCCCGAAAACTACCGCTATCTATCCGACATCCTGGGCTATGTGGCCATCGGCGCCCGCTCGGTGGAGAACCAGCAGCACCGCCTGGTGGCCAGCGGCATCGACGTGCCCGTGGGCATGAAGAACCCCACCGGCGGCGATTTGAGCGTGATGATGAACTCCATCTACGCCGCCATGGGCGACCACACCTTCCTCTACCGCGGCTGGGAGGTGGAGACCTTCGGCAACCCCTATGCCCACGCCATCCTGCGGGGCTGTGTGGACGAGAACGGCCACAGCCGCCCCAACTACCACTACGAGGACCTGGTGCAGCTCCACGACCTGTATGCGGAGAAGGGCATCAAGAACCCCGCCTGTATCGTGGACTGCAACCACGCCAACTCCGGCAAGCAGTATCTGGAGCAGATCCGCATCGCCAAGGAGGTCCTGCACTCCAAGCGCCACTCCAAGGACATCGACGGCCTGGTCAAGGGCCTGATGATCGAGAGCTATCTGGAGGACGGCAGCCAGAAGATCACCGAGTGCACCTACGGCAAGAGCATCACCGACGCCTGCCTGGGCTGGGAGAGGACCCAGCGGCTGATCCTGGAGCTGGCCGACCTGCTGTAATTCACACACGAGGGCAGCAAACAGGCTGTCGAAAAAGTCCTTCCAGCCGAAGGATTCGGAGGGAGGGATAGTTTGAAAGGGGACC
>URTG01000150.1 GCA_900550705.1 uncultured Eubacteriales bacterium
TGTGCTCCGGCAGGGCCAGCTGCTTCATCAGGGCCTGCCGCCGCTGGGCGCTGTCCGGGCGGCCGGACAGCCCGGCGGCCATCAGGTCCGCCTTAGACAGGGGCGGGCCGCTGGGGCGCTGGGGGGTGTCTCCCTCTAAAACCGTGGCCCCCGCCTGGCGAAGGGCCTGCTCCAGCACGGCGGGGGACATCCCCTCCACCCCCAGCTTGCCCTCCTTGCCCGGGCGGCGCTTGCGGCGCTCCTTGCCGTAGACGTCGGGCACATAGGCGTGCTTCACCTGGGTCTTGGGCAGCGCCCCCCGAATGCGGTTGCGGATGACAAAGCCCGCGCCGTCGGAGTCGGTCAGCACGATGAGTCCCCGGCGCTGGGCCGCCCGGCGGAGCAGGGCCATCTGCTCCGGGTCCTTGAAGATGTGAAAGCCCCCGGTCTCTAAAATCAGGGTGTCCACCACCTGAGACAGGGTATTTTTGTCGTAGCGGCCCTCCACCACGATGGCCTCTTTGATGTGCAGCACGTTATCCTCTCCTCTCCCGCTCTCCCACCGGGATGGAGAGCGCCAGCAGCAGACCGGTGAGCAGCTCCTGCCCGTCCTGGCCGGTGGATTTCATGGCCAGGTCCGTCTGGCCGCAGCGGACCACCGCCCGGCGGCACCAGGGCAGAGAAAACCGCTTGGCGCTGCGGACGAGCTTCTCCGCCGGATAGGGCTTCAGCCCCCACAGCCCGGCCACATAGCCCGCCCCCTGCCCCTGCTCCAGGGCCAGCCGGGCGGAATAGAGCTGCCGCATCTGCCGCCCCAGGGACCACATGATCTTGATGGGCGGCTCCTGCATCTGATACAGCTCCCCCAGCACCGCCATGGCCCGGTCGAAGCTGCCCTCGCCGATGGCGTCGGTCATGCGGAAGACCACCGCGTCCAGCTGGGGGGTGGCCACCGCCTCGATGTCGGCGGGGGTGATGCGGTCGTGCTTGGCGTAAGCCCCGATCTTGCCGATCTCGCCGATCAGGTTGTTCATCAAATCGCCGCACAGGAAGATCAGGTCCAGGGCCAGGCGGGAGTCGATGTCCTTCCCCAGGGCCCGGAACCGGCGGCGGACCCAGTCCACCAGGTCCCCCTGGTCCTGCCGGGCAAAGTTCACCACCGCGCCGTTCTGCTTCAGCGCCCCGGCCAGCTTGGTCCGCGCATCCCCCTTGTAGGCGATGAGGTCGTAGACAAAGACCACGCACACATAGTCGGGCAGCTGATTGAAAATTCCGATGTACGCCTCCCGATCCTTCTCCCCCGCCTTGAACAGGTCGAAGTCGGTGACCAGCACCAGGGTCCGCTCCGCCATCATGGGCAGGCAGTCCACCGCCTCCTCCAGTGCGTGGGGGGACATCTCCTTGGCGGACAGCGCATGGAGATTGAACTCCCCCATGCCGCCGGTGAGTATCCGCTCCTTCAGGCGGCCCAGATAGTAGTCCCGCAGGTAGGTCTCCTCCCCGTGAAAGACATACAGCCGCCCGGGGGTCCCCTCCTTGGAGAGGTCCTTTTTCAGCGCCTGATACCCGGCCAAATCAACGTTTTTCTTGGGTGGCATAGCCATGCTCCTCCTGTCCGGTCAGGACGTCCGGGTCCTGACGGTGATGTTTCCTTGCAGATCGGTGCGATAAATGTCCGCGCCCGCGGCGGCCAGGCGGTCCAGCGTCCCCCGGGCCGGGTGCCCGTAGCGGTTGTTAATCCCGGCGGAGATGAGTACGGTCTCCGGGCGGATGACCTCCAGCAGCTCCTCCGTGGTGGAGGTCCTGGCCCCGTGGTGGCCCGCCACCAGTACCTCCACCCGGGGCAGACGGGCGTGGTCCAGCAGCAGCCGCTCCGTCTCCCCCGGCATATCCCCGGGGATGAGCAGATCGAAGTCCCCCGCCGTGGCCAGAACGGCCAGGCACAGCTCGTTGGCCTCTCCCCCTGTGCCCAGCGGGGCATAGAGTGTCAAGGAATTTTCCTTTCCAAGCTCTACCCGGTCGTCGCTGCGGATCAACCAGACCTGTGCGCCCTGGGCCCGGGCCAATTCCAGAATTTCCGCCCGGAGGGGGTCGTCCTCCTCCACATCGGGCAGGGCCACCGCTTCCACGTCCAGCCGCCGCAGCAGCTGGGGCACGCCGTTGGCGTGGTCCGCGTGGTAGTGAGACACCACCAGCAGGTCCAGCGCCGACCGGCCCTGGGCCTGGATGGCATCCGCCGCCACGTCGCCGGCGTTCTCCGGCCCGTCGCCGCCGCAGTCCACCAGCACCAGAGCGCCGCCAGACTGGAGCAGCACGCTCTGCCCCTGGCCCACGTCCAGCACCGTGGCGGAGAGGCCGCCGGTCTGGAAATAGGCGGCATTCCAGGCCACGCACACCGCCAGCGTCCCGGCGGCGGCGCACAGGGGGACCCACGGGCGGCACCTCCGGCGGCAGAGCAGCCACAGCCCCAGCAGCCCATAGGCAAACACCAGCCACCCCCGGTAATAGAGGGAGGTCAGCGGAAAGGCCGCCAGGGCGGGCCGGGCCAGCAGCTCCACCGCCCAGGTCACATACCGGGCCAGAGGCGTCACCACCCCGGCCAGCCCGGCGGCGAGAGATGGCGCGGCCATCCCCGCAAAGCCCACCGCCAGGCCGCCCATGAACAGCAATCCCACCGCCCACAGGGTCAGCAGGTTCGCCAGGGGCGAGATCAGGGAAAAGCTGCCGAAGTGCAGGGCGCACAGCGGGATGGTCAGCACCGAGGCCCCCGCCGTGGCGGACAGGACGGACACCCCGCCCCGGGCCAGGCCGAGCAGGGGCCGGAGGGCCTTCTCCTTCGGCCGTCGGTCCAGGTGCAGCCGGGCCAGCAGGGCCCGCTGCATGGGTCCCGTCACCCACAAGATCCCCGCCACGGCGGCGAAGGACAGCTGCAGGCTGACGCTGCGGATGCCATAGGGGTTGTGCAGCAGGAGCAGAGCCAGGGCCAGACTCAGGGCCGTGGGGCTGTCCGGCTCCCGCCGGACCAGCGGGGCCAGCTGAAACAGCAGCAGCATCAGGGCCGCCCGCAGCACCGACGGGGTGTTCCCCGCCACGCCGCAGAACAGCGCCGCCCACAGGAGCACCAGCACAGCGGTCCCCTTCCGCCCCCGGCCCAGCAGTAAGATCAGCACCGAGGCCCCAAAGGCCAGGTGCATCCCCGACACCGCCACCGTGTGGGCCAGCCCCGTCCGCCGCAAGGCGGTGGTGAACTGGTCCCCCAGCTTGTCCCGGCTGCCGGACACCACCGCCTGGACCACCGGGGCGATGTCCGGCGAAAACGCCGCCCCGATGTTCTCATTCAGCCTTCTGGACAGCCAGACGGGCCAGAGCCGGGGCGGGATGCTCTCCGCCTGGGTCACTTCCAATTCTCCGTAGCCCACGCCCCGGAGGAAAATGCCCCGGCCGATGAAGTAGTCGATCTCCTCCCCGGAAAAGGCCCGGGAACCCAGGGTCCAGTGGACCACGGACCGGATGGCATCCCCGGGGCGCAGCGGGGCCGCCTGGTCGTCCAGGTAGAGCAGGGCGGGCAGAGCGCGCCCCGTCTCCGTCTCGGCCTTCACCTGGACGGCCCAGCCGTAGTCCGTCTCCTTCGGCCAGGCGGTGACGACGGCGGAGGACCGGGTGGTGCGCCCCGCCAGCGTCTCCGCCCCACCGAAGACCTGTGTGTGAAACGTGCCCATCCACACCAGCCCCAGCGCCCCGCCCAGCAAGGCCAGCAGCGCGGCCACGCCCCGGCGGCGGCGGTGCTTCCAGGCCATACCAAGCACCGCGCCGCCCAGCAGGGCCAGCGCCCCGGCCAAGGGCAGCAGCCACGGGGTCCCAACCAGCCATTGGCCCAGCAGAACACCGGCGGAGAAGCCGCCGCACAGGATTGCCAATATCCGCACGCCGCTCCCCTCCCGTCGGCCCGACCGGACCGCATTTTATCCCTAGTGTACCGTGTTTTCCCGGAAAATGCAAGGCTTTCGGCTCCGCTGCCTTGTGTTTTTGGGGAGAATATGCTATCCTATCATTCCAAATTTCTTTTCAGAATGGATTCCCCGCCTCCTGCGGGGAACCCCTACCCGGAGGTTTTTTCC
>URTG01000151.1 GCA_900550705.1 uncultured Eubacteriales bacterium
GGAAGGCGTTGCCTTTGCCTTCCACCCTCTGGGGGGAAGGTGGCTCGGCGAAGCCGAGACGGATGAGGGGGACCAAAGGGTCTTGAGCCTTTGCGATAGAAAGAAAAAGCTCTTTCGTAGGGGCCGATGTCCTCATCGGCCCGCGACAACCGCCGCACCGCCGAAACGGGCTGATGAGGACATCAGCCCCTACAACGGTTCCAGAGCCTTCCCCCAGGGGAAGGCTGAATAGAGAGAAAAAACACGACCGCCCGTCTGCCAACGTTCCGGCAGACGGGCGGTCTTTATGGGGAGGAAAAGGAGGAAACGATTCAGTCGGTCAGGTCCAGGGCTTTCCGCAGGGCGGCTGCGGCTTCGGCGTACTCCGCCTCGGTCAGCAGGTTCGGCTCCGGCTCGTCGGTGAGGAACACCCGGCCCCAGTCCTTGCCGCTGCGATATTTGGGCACGATGTGGACGTGCAGATGGGTGCCGGTGTCGCCGAAGACCAGATAATTGATCTTGTCCGGCTGATACAGCCGGGTCACGGCCTGGGCCGCCCGGTACACGCTGTCCATCAGGGCGGCGTACTCCTCCGGCGTCAGGTCGGTGATTTTTTTTACATGGCGGGCGCTGGCCAGCAGCAGCCGCCCGGGGTGGGTCTGGTCCCGGTGGAGATACAGGGTGCCCCCGGGCATCTGCCCCACCGTCACCATGTCGGGCCGCAGCTCCGGTCCGCCGCAGAATTTGCAGGCGTCGCTCATGCCGCGCCGCCCTTCTCCGCCTTGCGCTTCTTGATGTGGGCCAGCACAAAGGGATAGACCAGGGACAGGAAGGCGATGATGATGAACACGCAGGAGATGGGCCGGGTGAAGAAGGTGGTCCAGTCCCCGCCGGACAGCACCATGGCCCGGCGGAAGTTCTTTTCCAGAATACCGCCCAGGATCAGGCCGAGAATGATGGGCGGAATGGAGAACTCCATTTTAATCAGGAAGAAGCCCAGAATGCCGCACAGGATCATCAGATAGATGTCTCCCACCGTGTGGTTCACCGCGAAGGTGCCCACAAAGCAGAACACGAAAATCAGCGGCGTGAGCACGATGTTGGGCACGGAGGAAATTTTCGTGAAGATGCGGATACCCGCAAAGCCGCACAGGGCCATGAACGCGTTGGCGAAGAACAGGCCCACGATGATCATGTATACCTTAGCGGGCTGCTCGGTCATCAGCAGGGGGCCGGGGGTGATGCCCAGCATCATCAGACAGCCCAGCATGATGGCGGTGCAGGCGTCGCCGGGGATACCCAGGGACAGCAGGGGGATGAGCGCACCGCCGGAGATGGCGTTGTTGGCCGACTCGGGGGCGGCGATGCCGTCGGGCGCGCCGTCGCCGAACTGCTCGGGGTGCTTGGACCAGCGCTTGGCCTCGTTATACCCCACCCAGGAGGCGATGTCGCCGCCGGTGCCGGGGATGGCTCCGATCAGTGTGCCGATGAGGCTGGAGCGGATCAGGGTGGGGAAGATGGTCACCAGGTCCGCCTTGGAGGGCAGCACCTGCTCCAGCTTGGTGTTTACCTTGGCCCGGGTGGTGCCGAAGCTCTCCTGCACGTTGATGAGACCCTGGGAGAAGGCGAACAGACCGATCAGCACCGGAATGTTGGAGATACCGCCGGTGAGGTAGACCGTGTCGAAGGTGAACCGATAGGCCCCCGTGGTCACATCCACGCCCACCGTGGCCAGCAGCAGGCCGATGAGGGCACCCATCACGCCCTTCAGCACGTTCTCGCTGGCCACGCTGGCCACCACGCTGATGCCGAACAGCGCCAGCGCGAAGCTCTCCTGGGCGCTGAATTTCAGGGCGAAGCTGGACAGAATGGGGGAGGTCCACAGCAGCATCACCGCCGAAAACAGTCCGCCGAAGGTGGAGGCGGTGGTGGAGATGGACAGGGCACGCCCGGGCTGGTGGTGCTTGTGGGCCATGGGGTAGCCGTCCAGACAGGTGGCGGCGGAGTTGGCCGTGCCCGGGGTGTTGATCATAATGGCGGTGATGGACCCGCCGTAGATGGCACCGCAGAAGATGCCCAGCATCATCAGCACGCCCAGGTTTCCGTTCAGAGACAGGGCCACCGGCAGCATGATGGACATTCCCATGACGGAGGAAAGGCCGGGCATGACGCCCACAAAAATGCCGCACAGCACGCCGCCCAGGATGGACAGCAGCCCCATGGGCGTCATCACCAGGGCCAGGCTTTGGGTAAATACTTCAAACATAGAATTCCGCCTCCCTTACAACAGCACGCCCTGGGGCAGGACCACGTTCATCACCAGCGCGAACAGCACATAGATAAACCCGGTGATCCCCACCGTGGACAGCGCGATCCACACCGGCCGCCGCTCGCCCATGGCCAGCATGGTGGCGACAACAAAGACCAGGGTGGCCGGGATAAAGCCAAAGAAATGCAGCAGCACCGCGTAGCCGATCATAACGACGAAGATGATGAGCACGCAGCGGACCCCCGCCGAGGCAAAGTCGATGAGGGGGGCCTCCGGCTCGGCGGCCTTTTTGGCCTGCACCGCCGTCTGCACCAGCAGAATGACGGAGCAGACGATCAGCGCGCTGCACAGCAGAATGGGCCAGAACGCGGCCCCCGGGTCGCCGGCATTGCCGCCCCGCACGTTGAAGTTCAGGGACAGATAAATTCCCGCCGTGCTGAGGGCAATGAGTATAATCGAAAGAATGGTGTTATATTTTCTCACAGGTATAGCTCCTTTGCGAAACGTCCGTGTTCCCGCTGCGTCCCGCCCCGCCGGGCAGAGCACAGGAAGCGGATCAGGCATTGAGAAAAGGGACCGGAGCGCCGGAGGGGGTTCCCCCGGCGCTCCGGAATTCAAAGGCGATGCGGTTCGGGCTTACTGGTTGCCCAGCAGCTCGGTATACAACTCCAGCTGCTGAGACAGGAAGTCCTTCAGCTGGGCCTGGTCCATGTTGGTGGTCTGCATCCCCAGGCTGTCCAGGGTCTGGGCAAAGCTGTCGCTGTCCACGCCGGCGCGCAGCTTCTCACTCAGGTAGTCCTGGATGGCGGGGTCCACGCCCGCGGGGCAGGAGATGACGCAGAAGCCCATGAACTCAAAGTCAATCTGGTCGGGGTACACCTCGGCGAAGGTGGGCACGTCGGGGAAGGCCTCCAGCCGGTCGTTGGCCAGAACGCCGATGATCTTGGCGTTGCCGGCGGCAACTTGGGCGGTGGCGTTGCAGGCCTGGGCGAAGGTGGCGTCGATGTGGCCGCCCACCACGGCGGTGACGCAGTCGGCGCTGCCCTCATAGGTCACGTTGGACACGTCGATGCCCAGGGCGTTCTCCATGGCGGTGATGGCCAGGGTGGGGGCGGCGCCGGTGCCGGTCTCGCCTACCACGATCTCACCGGGGTGCGCCTTGGCGTAGTCCACGAACTCCTCCAGGGTGGAGTAGTTCTCGTTGTTGCCGATGATCAGCACGAAGGGGTCCCGCAGGGCGCAGGCCAGGGGGGAGAAGGTGTCCAGGGTCATGTCGGTGTTGCCCAGCACCATGTTGATGATGAAGTCGGTGTTGACCACGCCCAGGGTGTAGCCGTCCGCCTTGGAGTTGGCCACCTGGGTCAGGCCGATCAGGCCGCCGTTGCCGGTGACGTTAGCCACGGAGAAGTTCACGGGCACGTCCTTCACCCCGTCCAGCACGCCGCGGACGGACAGGTCGGTGCCGCCGCCGGCGGAGTACTGCACCACCACGTTGATGTTCTGCTTGGGGTAGTCCAGGGCAGTCCCGGCGGAGCCGGAGCCGGACGCGGAGCCGGAAGTGGCCGCCGGCTTGCTGCAGCCGGTCAGCGCCGCCACCAGCATCACAGCGGACAGGGCCAGCGCCATTGCTTTTTTCATGGTTTTCATTTGTTTTTCCTCCTTATCATATTCCAACGAATTGGATTTTGCACTTTGTTACTTCGTCCCCTGCGGGGGACGGAGCTGTGTTTGGAGTTTTCCTCCTGATTTATGTTCCAGCGAATGAGATATTGTGATTAGGTCGGAACCCGTCCGTAGGGGCCGATGTCCTCATCGGCCCGTTTCGATGGTGCGACTGTCGTCGCGGGC
>URTG01000152.1 GCA_900550705.1 uncultured Eubacteriales bacterium
CGGGTGCGGCCCTCCAGCCCGCCGGGGGGCAGGATTTCAAAGGTGCGGCGCTTCAGGGCGTTGTCCAGGGCGGTGACGGGCTGGCGCTGCTGCCAGGTCTGCTCCAGCAGGTCGGCAAAGCCCAGCCGGTCCCCCGTGCCCGCCACCAGGTCGATGGACAGCCCGGCCATATCCTCCGGGTGGGTCTGGGGGTAGCAGCCGCACACGGCGATGATGGCCTCCGGCGCGGTCTTCCGGGTCCGGCGTATCATCTGCCGGGACTTTTTGTCGCTCACCGCCGTAACGGTGCAGGTGTTGATAATATAGGCGTCCGCCTCCCCATCGAAGGGGACCAGCGTATGCCCCCGCTGGGTCAGAAGCTGCTCCAGCGCCTGGGTCTCATACTGATTGACCTTGCAGCCCAGGGTGTAAAAGGCGACTCTCACAGTGGTTGCTCCTTTTTGTGTAGTGATGAGGGAGGAGTTAGGAGTGATGAGTTAGGAAGCCCTTGGGTGCGGTGCCTCTTGTCGAGCATCACCCTCATCCGTCACGCTTCGCGTGCCACCTTCCCCCTGACAGGGGGAAGGCTTTGCCCTAGCCTTCGCCCCGCAGGGGAGAAGGTGCCCCCGCAGGGGGCGGATGAGGGGGAGTCCCGTATAAAACGCACCGACCAAAGGGCTAAGTAACTCCTAACTCATCCCTCCTAACTCCTAACTCCCCCCAAATCCTCCGGTAGCAATTCCATGAGCTGCTCCTTCGTGGGCGCATCTAAAGCGGCCACGCGGTCGGACTGGCGGGAGACGGCGTGTTCAAAGCGGTTGCGGACCTCCCGGGCGTTGCCGAAGTTCTCGTCCCGGTGGAGATACAGGTCCTCCAGCTGGCGGGCCATCTCCCCGTCGGCCTGGTGGGAGAGGCGGTAGCCGTTTTTCCGGCACAGGGAGCGGAAGATGTCCAGCAGCTGGGCGGCGGTGTAGTCCGCAAAGAAAAAGCGTTTGTTGAACCGGGACTCCAGGCCGGGGTTGGAGTGGAGAAAGGTCTCCATCTTGTCGGTATATCCCGCCACGATGACAATCAGGTCGTCCCGGTGGTCCTCCATATTTTTCAGCAGGACCTCGATGGCCTCATGGCCGAAGTCGTTGGCGCTGTCCGGGCTGACCAGGGCGTAGGCCTCGTCGAGGAACAGCACACCGCCCAGGGCCTGCTGCACGGCCTGCTGGGTCTTCAGGGCCGTCTGCCCCACATAGCCGGCCACCAGGCCGGAGCGGTCTACCTCCACCAGCTGCCCCTGAGACAGCACGCCGATGGCCCGGTAGATTTTGGCCAGCAGCCGGGCCACGGTGGTCTTGCCCGTGCCCGGGTTGCCCAGAAATACCAGGTGCAGGGACATGGGGGGCACGGGCAGCCCCGCCTCCTGCCGCAGATGGCGGACCTTCACCAGGTTGATGAGACTTTTCACGTCCTGCTTGACCTGGTCCAGGCCGCACAGACCGTCCAGCTCGGCCAGCAGGTCCTCCAGCTTGGGGGCCTCCTCGGCGGGAGACACCTCCGTCGGGGCGGTCGGCTCCGGCTGGGGCTGAGGTTCCGGGGCGGACGGTGGGGGCTGCTTCGGCTGGGGATGGGCGGTGTAGTCCCGGGCATCGGTGATGGGGCCGCCCCGCAGGCCGTCCTGGTCGCATAGGGCCAGGAGCTGGTCGCTGCACTGGTTGATAAAGGCGGCCTCGCTGTCTTGAATGGCCCCGTCCACCCCGGCGAACAGCAGGAGCAGAAGCACCAGATGGTCGGCAAACCGGCGGGCCAGCTGGGTGCCGTGCTGCCGGTCATACTGCCGCAGGTCGGCGTAGAAGGCCGGGGGACGGAACCGGTCGAACTCCGCCGCGCCGGTGGCAATCTCCCAGTAGAGGGCGGCGGGGGGTGGATTGCCCGGGGACCAGACCGCGTTGTACACGTCCACATGGCGGGGGGAGAGGGCCTGGGTGCCCCCGGCCTGCCACACCCCCAGGAGGTACTGGCGGAGATAGCCGTCAATCTGGTGGGCAAAGGTCATGCGGAGCGCGGGGTCTGGGATGAGCTTGCGGAATGCCCCCACCATCTCCTGATACTGCTGATGCACCTGGGCGGGGGATAAGGGTTCCCGCATTTGGTCCACGCTCCTTTCTGGGTCCGAACAGCCGATGTTTGAACTTTTATTATAACGGAAAGCTCCCCATGGGTCAAGCGGCGGCCTGTGGGAAAAACCGGGGCAGAGGATGCGGAGACCGGGTCCCACGGGGGTTTTTTACGGGAATTGTGAACAATTTGTGTTTTTCGCGGTTTATGCGTTGACGGGGGGGCGAAATCCTTGTACAATGAGACTAAGCCCCGGCCTTCCGGCTCGGAAGGGCGCGGGAGCCGTGAAAAAAGACCATCGGCGGCGGCCGGTCCGCCCCGAGTGAGGATATATTTGTGGAGGAATCGACCATGTCAGACGAAAAGAAAACCTCCCGCCGGGGGCAGCCTGAGCAGCAGCCCTCCCGCCGCAACGACGTGATTCGCTGCGAGCGGTGCGGAGAGGATTATTCCGTGACCTATAAGCGCTGTCCCTTCTGCGACGAGCGGCCCGGCCGCACCGGCATCACCGGCAAGCGGGTCAACGAATACGGCGGTCCCGCCAACCCCATCCAGATTGTGGGGCTGGTGCTCTCGCTGGTGCTCATCGTGGCGGCGCTGTTTATCGTGATTCGCTATGTGGGTCCCCTGATTTCCGGCAGCCGGGGGAACCGGGGGGAGACCAGCGTGTCCACCTCTCAGAGCGATGGGGCCGTCTCCAGCAGCGCCGGCGGCAGCCAGAGCAGCACCAGCGGCAGCCAGAGCAGCGCCCAGGAGCCTGAGGGGCCCCAGGTGACGGTGAACGCCCTGTCTCTGAACCGGGCGGACTTCTCCCTCACCGCCGGAGAGCGGTTCCAGCTGGTGGCCACCGTGGACCCGGCGGATGCCGCCTCCGCCCTGGAATGGAGCTGCAGCGACATCTCTGTGGCCACCATCGACGAATATGGCAACGTGCAGAACGTGAACCACGACACCGCCACCCGCACCGCCACCCTGGTGGCCTCCTGCGGGGACAAGACCGTCACCTGTATCGTCCGCTGCAAGGGGGACGGCACCGTCCCCGGCGGCTCGGAGTCCAAGCCCTCGGACAACTACAAGGACCCCGGCACCGCCGATAACAACAATTCCGACACCGGCAATACCACCACCGTAACGCCCACGCCCCCCACGGCCCCCACCACCGGCACCGCCATCTCCGGCGGCAAGCTGGGCACCGTGGTCAACGCCGGCAGCGGCCTGAACATCCGCTCCGGCCCCGGCTCCACCTATGAAATTCTCGCCAGCGCCCAGAACGGCTCCCAGGTCAAGCTCCTGGAGGACACCGGCAACGGCTGGTATAAGGTGGACTACGGCAATGGCCAGGGGTATGTGTCTAAGAGCTTTATTGAGGTGCAGGGGTGAGCAGGGTGCTGACCCGCAGGAAGCAGCTTCTGCTGGTCCTCTTGCTGGCCGTCTCCCTGTGTCTCCTATACCGCCGCGTCAACCCGGCACAGACCCTGTTCGCCCCGGGCGCTGTCCCCTCTGGTGTTACTGAGGTGTCGTTGGAGCTGGAGGAGTGGAGCGGGGTGGGCGAACCGGCCCCATCTGTCACGCGGGTCTCCGTGGACCCGGCGGAATTTTTCCGAATTATGGGCGGGGCGGAGTACCGCCGGGCGCTGTTTCCGCCGGAGAAGCGGTTCGGCCCGGAGGATTTCCCCATGGTGCGCTTCACCGTCGTGTCCGACGCGGGGGAGACCCGGGGCCTGCTGTGCGCCGGGCGGTCCTACCTCTATCTGAACGACAAATGCTACCATCTCCCCGGCGGCGGACCTTACGGGTCGCTGCGGGAGCTGATCTCCGCGTAAAAAATGATCCGCTGTGCAGAAAAGCTGTACAGCGGATCGTTTTTTCGTTACGCATAGAATTTCCGCAAACGCCGGATACACAGCGCGCTGGCGGGGATGAGGAAGGCGTCGGCGCAGATCCAGGCGGCGGGGGAGGCGAAGCAGGCGGCGGTGTAGCCGAAGCGGGGGACGA
>URTG01000153.1 GCA_900550705.1 uncultured Eubacteriales bacterium
GTGGCGCGGGCGGAGCCCGTGACGGATGAGGGGAACGCCGAAGGGTTTGCCTCTCTTATATCGAAACCGCGTATGGTTGTCGATACCGTTCCCCTCATCCGCCCCCTGCGGGGGCACCTTCCCTACCCCCTTTGTCCCTTCGGGACATTTCCCCCTGATAGGTTGAATCGGCCCCACAGGAAGATAAACGAAAACAAATAGGATATTCTATTACAATAAATCCATTCAGTATTCAATAACTCCTACCTCATCCCTCCTAACTCCTCCCTCTCCCTCACACCGCCTCCCTCTCCCTCACACCGCCTCCCCGGGCACCAGGCCCAGGCGGTCCAGCTGGCGGAGGTAGTCCCGGCCGGTGGACCGGAGGTAGATGCGGGTGGTCTCCATGCTGCTGTGACCCAGCACGTCGGCCAGACGGACCACGTCGTGACACGCGCCGTAGAAGGACCGGGCGAACAGGCTGCGGAGATTGTGGGGGAAGACCTTGCCGGGCTCCACCCCCGCCGCGGGGCACAGGGCCTTCATCCGGTTCCAGATGTACTGGCGGGACACCCCGCCGCCGCCCCGGGTGCGGAAGATCTCGCCCCCGGTCAGCCCCTCCGCCCGGAGGTAACCGTCCAGCCGCTGACACAGGCTGTCGGGCAGCAAAATGGTGCGGATTTTCCCCTTCAGGGCGATTTCCGCCACTCCGGCCCGCACGGCCTCCACGGTGATGTATTTCAGCTCTCCCACCCGGATGCCCGTGGCGCAGAGGGTCTCCAGAATCAGCGCCATGCGCCGGTCCCCCTTCTGCTCCGCCGCCCGGACCAGGCGGAAGTACTCCTCCCGGGTCAGGTCCTGCTCCGGCTTGCGGAACATCTGCCGCTGGAGCTTGAGGTACTTCACCTTGCAGTCCTCCCGCCCCATGCACACGAAGAATTTGTTCACCGCCGCCAGCATGGCATTGACCGACACCGGCCGGCGCCCCGCCGCCACCAGGGCGGCCTTCCACTCCAGGGCCAGCTCCTTGGTGATTTTCCGCCCGTCCGCCCAGGCCCCGAACCGCTCCACGGCCCGGAGATACGCCTCGACGGTGGCCTCCTCCCGCTCGTCGTGATGCAGATAGTCCCGAAACTGCTCCAGCTCCCGCTGGGTCAACTGCAATGTCCGCCGCATGGTCTCTCCCTCGCTTCATTTTATGTCGTAATTATTATTTTGTCTCTATATAAAAAGCACAGCTCCGCCGCTTTTCTTTGTATACCATAACATAACAGTAGAAACATTGCAAGCCTTTCTTCCGGATTATTTCCTATTTTCTTTCAAATTTATGACCGTAATGCAAATTATGTCATGCTTCAAGGTAAAAAGTGCCGCCGTTGCTACCCATCTCCACGGAGGGGTGGGGGTGAACAGAAACGCTGAATAGATGTTTCACGAAAACGATTGCATTGACGAAGGAAAAAAGGTATGGTAAACTTTTCATAGTATGGCAAATCTCTTGGGTCACCCTCATCCGTCCCCCTTCGGGGGCCACCTTCCCTACCCCTTTTGTCGCTGCGCGACATTTCCCCCTGATAGGGGGAATCGGCCCCCTGGAAGGGGGAAGGCTTGGACGGACTGATTCGAAATCACAAGGAGGCGAAGGCATGGCGGCGACGTTGAAGGACGTGGCGGAGCTGGCGGGGGTCAGCATTGCCACGGTATCGCGGGTGCTGAACAATCCGGAAAAGGTGGCGGCCCAGTCCCGGAACCGGGTGCTGGAGGCGGTGGACCGGCTGGGGTATTCCTCCAATCTGCTGGCCAAAAGTCTGCGGCAGGACGGGCTGAACGCGGTGTATGTGCTGCTGCCCAGTCTCAGCGACCCCTTTTTTGCCCAGATGCACCAGGGAATATCCGACGTACTGGCCTCCTATGACTATCTGATGCTCTCCGCCGCCACCGAGGGCAGCCAGAGCATGGAGCAGGATGCCCTGGCCAGGGCCCGGAGCGTGGGTCCCGCCGGGGTGCTGGCGTACAGCAATCACCGGGACTTCGGCGACACCGCCGCCCGGGTGTGCGGCGGCTTTCCCACCCTGTTGCTGGCGGGCAACGCCCCGGCGGAGGGCAGCAGCCAGCGCACCCTGACACTGGACCGGGGGACCCTGGGGGTCCGGGCCGCCCAGGCCCTGCTGCAGCAGGGGCGGAAGCAGCTTCTCTGCCTGTGCGAGGACCCGGAGGGGCTGGCCGGGGACCTCTGGACCGGCATTCAGACCGCCGCCAAGGCCCAGCGGGCGGAGAGCTTCCTCTGTCCGGCCGGACGCTCCTTGGCGGATGCCCGGCGGGCGCTGGAAGGCTTTCTGGCCGCCTCCCCCCTGCCCGACGGGATTCTGGCCGAGACCTGCCAGCAGGCCGCCGGGGCGCTGGCCATCCTGCGGGAACGGGGCGTCTCCGTGCCCGCGGACACGGCGGTGCTCACCTTTGAAAACTCCGACCTGGCGCGGCTGACCACCCCGGAGCTGTCCACCCTGGGTCCCTCCGGCTATCAGGTGGGCATGGTGGGTGCGGCCCGTCTGCTGGCCTGGATTCGGGGGGAGGACGAGGGGCCCTCCGGCCGCCGGGATGCCCTGGACGTGAATCTGATTCTGAGGGGGTCTTCCCATGGATGAGCCGCGTACCCCGAAGCTGATCGTGCTGGGTGTGCTCAACGTAGACTTCGTCATGGAGGTGGGCGATGAGCGCATCGGCAAGAAGAAAATGGGCCGCAACATCTCCATCCACGCCGGCGGACACGGGAGCACCCAGTCCATCTCCGCCGTGCGCTGCGGCGTGCCTGCGGCCATCATCGGGCGGATCGGCAACGACGCCTTCGGCCTGCAGATCGAGACCACCCTGCGGGAGGAGCAGGTGGACTGCCGCTATCTCACCCGCACCGAGGGGGACCACAGCGGTCTGGCTACCATCATCGTGGAGGAGGGGCAGGATAACGTGTTCCTGGACTTTCTGGGGGCCAACTTTCAGCTCACCGCCCAGGACGTGGACCGCTGCGCCCATTGTCTGGCCGAGGCCGACCTGCTGGCCGTTCACCTGGGCGCGGTGAATATGGCCGCCGGCACCCGGGCCGTGGAGCTGGCCCACCAGCTGGGCACCCAGGTGCTGGTAACGCCGGACGCCTCCACCAAAATTCCCGACGTGCTGTGGGACCGGGTGGACTATCTGGTGATGAACATGGGCCAGGCCGCCGCCCTGTGCGGCCTCCGGGGCGAGACGCCCAAGACGGCGCGGATCGCCGCCGGTCTCATGTCCGGCCGGGTCCGCCGGGCGGTGGTCATTCACATGGACGACAACGGCGTCCTTCTGGCCAAGGACGGCGTCCTCACCACCCTGGACACCGCCGCCGAGTGCCGCATTGCAGACTACTCCGGCGCCACCGACTGCTTCGTGGGCGTCTTCGGCGCGGAGCTGGTCAAGGGCGCCCCCGTGGAGGAGGCCGCCATCAAGGCCCACCGGGCGGCCCTGCTGTGCAGCGAGCGGGTGGGGGTGTATACGTCCCTGCCGACGGGGGAGCGGCTGAGGGAGCTGTAATTTTTCCATTCCCGCCCTGGACTCTATCACAAAATAAGCCACGAAAAAAGCATTGCAGAACAGCGACCCAGCGGTCGCCGCTGCAATGCTTCTTTTTATGTCGATTCCGGGTCCAACTCCAGGTCCAGGTCTGGGGCGGCGGCCTCCAGGGTCTGTTTAAGGCTGTGCTGCACGCCGATGTTGGTCACGTCGATCTCCTCCACACAGGGACTGAGCCAGGGAAACCACTGGGCCAGACGCTCCATGAGCTGCACCACGTCCAGAGTGGTAAGCCGCTCTTTGGAAATGTAGACGGAATACTGACGGTGCTCAAAGCCGTTGGCCGCCATGAATCGCTGTAGGTCGGCGTAGGCCCTTTTGTAAAACTGGGGGTTCTCCGCGTCGCGGCGGGGGTAGTGCTGCCTCAGCGCCTCCTGCCGCAGATCGAAGGTGATCTGCTCAGCTTGTCGAAAAAGTGGCTTCGCCGCTTTTTTGCCAAGCTGCAAACATTTTAACTGCGTTAAAATGTTGTTGAT
>URTG01000154.1 GCA_900550705.1 uncultured Eubacteriales bacterium
CCCACAGAGGGGGGAAGGTGGCACGGCGAAGCCGTGACGGATGAGGGGGCGTCTCGTAAAAAACACCAAGCCCCCAAGGCTTCCCTAACTCATAACTCCTACCTCCTAACTCATAACTCTCAAAACGCCCGTTGCAGACTTCCCCCTCTGCACTGGGCTTTTTCTCCGCCATTTTGATTACTGTTTGTATTTTTTACTTCTTCCAATGCGATTCGTACTTGAACCACCTGAACAATCGTCCCCACCAATGTGCAAATGTAAACCTACTGGAATAAATTGTTGACAATTTGATTTTTCTTCCGGTATAATCGTAAACCGAAAGTAACGCTTGGAGGTTTACAATTATGAAGACACAAGATCTGCTGCGGTGCAGTCTGTTCACTGCGCTCATCGCGGTGGGGGCCTTTATCAAGGTCCCGGTGCCGGTGCTGCCCTTTACGCTGCAATTCTTTTTCACCACCCTGGCGGGGCTGCTGCTGGGGCCTAAGCTGGGGACCATCTCGGCGACGGCCTATGTGGTGCTGGGACTGGTGGGCCTGCCCATCTTCACCGAGGGCGGCGGCTTCTGGTATGTGCTGAAGCCCAGCTTCGGCTATCTGCTGGGCTTCTGCGTGGGCACCTTTGTCACCGGGTGGCTGTCTGAGAGGTGGAACGGCGGCTTCGGCCGGGACCTGGCGGCCAATCTGGCGGGGCTGGCGGTGGTCTATGCCATGGGCATGGGCTATTACAGCTGGATCTGTAATCATGTGCTGGGCAGCCCCATCGGCCTGTGGCCCCTGATTTTGTACTGTTTTCTGCTGGCGGTGCCCGGGGATCTGGTCCTGAGCCTGCTGGCGGCCGGACTGGCCCGGCGGCTGCGGCCCATCGTGACCGGACAGGTCGCCAAGAATTGAGGAGGAATATGTATGGATCTGCTGAAGCTGGCCCAGGAAATTATCGGGGGCCGACGTCTCACCCGGGAGGACGACCTGTCGTTCCTCCTCACCTGTGACTTAAAGGAGCTGTGCGACGGAGCCGACCGCATCCGCGCCGCCTGTGTGGGCGACCATGTGGACCTGTGCTCCATCATCAATGCCCGCAGCGGCCGGTGCCCGGAGGACTGCAAGTACTGCGCCCAGTCCGCCCACCACCACACGGACTGCGAGGTGTATGACTTCCTCCCCGAGGAGGACATTCTGGCCCTGTGCCGCCTGAACGAGCGGGAGGGGGTCCACCGCTTCTCCATCGTCACCTCCGGCCGGGGCCTGACCGGCGCGGAGTTTGATAAGGCCATCCACGCCTATGAGACCATGCACCGGGAGTGCAGCATCGGCCTGTGCGCCTCCATGGGCTTTCTCACCCCGGAGCAGCTCCACCGGCTGCACCAGGCGGGGGTGACCAGCTATCACCACAACATCGAGACCTCCCGCCGGAACTTCCCCAACATCTGCACCACCCACACCTACGACATGAAGGTGGCCACCCTGAAGGCCGTGAAGGCCGAGGGGATGTGCGCCTGCTCCGGCGGCATCATCGGCATGGGCGAGACCTGGGAGGACCGGCTGGACATGGCCCTGAGCCTGGCGGAGCTGGGGGTGGACTCCATCCCCCTGAACGCCCTTATGCCCATCCCCGGCACCCCCCTGGAGCACCTGCCCCGAATCCGCGAGGCCGACATTCTCCGCACCGTGGCCCTCTTCCGCTATCTGAACCCCGAGGCCAACATCCGCCTGGGGGCGGGCCGTGCCCTGCTGACCCGCGACGGCGAGTCCGCCTTCCGCGCCGGTGCCTCCGCCACCATCACCGGGAATATGCTCACCACCGCCGCCTGCGCCACCATCCGCAGCGACCGGAAGATGCTCACCGACCTGGGCCGGGATGTCTCCCCCGTTCCGGAGGCCGCCCCATGAGCCGCGCCCTGTTCGTGGTGGGCACGGGCACCGATGTGGGCAAAACCTACGTCACCGGCCTGATGGTCAAGGCCCTGGCCCAGGCGGGCCACACCCCCGCCTACTACAAGGCCGCCATGAGCGGCAACGTCCGCCGCCCGGACGGCTCCCTGATCCCCGGAGACGCCGCCTTTGTCCGGAATATGGCGGGGCTGGAGCAGCCGCTGGACCGTATGTGCCCCTTCGTCTATGAGCAGGCCGTCTCCCCCCATCTGGCCGGACGGCTGGAGGGGGACCCCGTGGACCTGGAGCGGGTGATGGCCGGCTTCCGTGCCTTGTTTGGGACCTATGACCTCATCACCGCCGAGGGCAGCGGCGGCATCCTCTGCCCCCTGCGGGAGGAGCCGGGCCGCCGGCTGCTGCTGGAGGACGTGATCCGCGCCATGCACATCCCCAGCGTGCTGGTGGCCGACGCGGAGCTTGGCTCCATCAACCGGGTGGTGCTCACCTGGTCCTATATGAGGGAGAAGGGCCTGCCCCTGGCGGGCATCCTGTTCAACCGTGTGCCGGAGGGGGACGACATGGCAGAGGACAACATGACCATGTGCCGCGCCCTCACCGGTCTGCCCATCCTGGCCCGAATCCCGGAGGGGGCCGACACACTGCCCATGACGGCGGCCGACCTGGCCGCCCTGTATCAGGAGGTATAAACAATGATCTGGTATCCCTATGAACAGATGAAGACCATGCGCGCCCCGTTTGAGATCGTGGACGCGGAGGGCGTCTATCTCCAGACGCCGGAGCGGAAGATGCTGGACTCCGTGTCCTCCTGGTGGTGCATGATCCACGGCTACAAGCACCCGGAGCTTACCGCCGCCATCCAGGAGCAGGCGGGAAAATTCTGCCACGTCATGCTGGGCGGCCTGACCCACGGCCCGGCCCAGAAGCTGTCTCAAAAGCTGGAGGAGTTCCTGCCCGGGGACCTGAACTACTGCTTCTTCTCCGACTCGGGCAGCGTGGGTGTGGAGGTGGCCCTGAAAATGGCCCTGCAATACTACACAAACCGCCAGGATGACCGTAAATTGGTCATGCAGTTGGATCATGCCCACCACGGCAGTGAGTTGAAAAAGCGTACTATGGTCCTGGCCCTGGAGCACGCCTATCACGGCGACACCTTCAAGGCCATGGAGGTGGGGGACGACGAGGATTACCACTTCGCCTTTGACAAAAAGGAGGGCGTGGTCCATATCCCCACGGAAATTCCCGCCCTGGAGGCGGCCTTTGCCCAGTATCACGACCGGCTGAACTGCTTCATCGTGGAGCCTCTGCTCCAGGGGGCCGGGGGCATGAGAATGTACGACGTCTCCTTCCTGAAGCGGGCACGGGAGCTGTGCGACGAGTACGACGTGCTGCTTATTTTCGACGAGGTGGCCACCGGCTTTGGCCGGACGGGGCACCGGTTTGTGGCCGACCTGGTCCTGCCCGACATTCTGGTGCTGGGCAAGGCCCTCACCGGCGGCTACATCGGCCACGCCGTCACCGTGGCCAACGAGAAGGTCTTCCGCGCCTTCTACGACGACAACGACCGCCACGCCCTGATGCACGGCCCCACCTTCATGGGCAACGCCCTGGCCTGCGCCGCCGCCCTGAAAAGCATTGAGCTGTTTGAGCGGGAGGACTATATGGCCAAGATCGCCCGGATTGAGGAGATCTCCCGCCGGGAGCTGCTAGGCTTCTCCGACCCCCGGATCAAGGACGTCCGCGTCATGGGCGGCTGCGCCTGTATCGAGGTCTGCGACGGCAAGGTGCTGGACGGCTACCAGCAGTTCGCCTACGAGCGCGGCGTTTTCAGCCGCCCCTTCCTGAACTACTGCTACTCCATGGTCCCCTATGTGATCCAGGAGGCGGAGCTGGTGAAGATTTTCGACACCATGAAGGAATGGTTCCGGCGGGGGTAAGAATCACTCGTCCCTTTTCTCCAAGGTCACCCTCTGAGTCCTTGTGTCAGAAGGGTTTTCTACCGCTATCCATGTAGGGGCGGCCTGTGTGCCGCCCGCGACAGCCGGCGCACCAACGCGGGCGGCCGAAGGCCGCCCCTACGGGGGTTTACGATGGTGCACCCGTAGGGGACGCTGTCCTCAGCGTCCCGCGATACCCGACGCACCACCGAAACGGGCCGATGA
>URTG01000155.1 GCA_900550705.1 uncultured Eubacteriales bacterium
CTATTATAAAGCATTCCACACCCTGCTGTGTCCCAGCGGGTGCGGCCAGACGACCCCGCTCCGTATTATCGGTGGTTTTCAGACGCCCACCTCTGGCGACGTGTTTTTCGACGGTGTGAGGATTAATGCTGTCCCGCCCCATAAGCGGGCCATCAACACGGTGTTTCAGAAGTACGCCCTGTTCCCCCATCTCAATGTCTATGACAACATCGCCTTCGGCCTTCGCATCCCCAAGACGGACAAGTCCGGGAAGAAGGTCAAAATCAGCGAGAAGGAGATCGAGCAGCGGGCCATGGAGATGCTGGAGGTGGTCAACCTCAAGGGCTTTGAAAAGCGCAGCGTCACCGCCCTGTCCGGCGGCCAGCAGCAGCGGGTGGCCATCGCCCGGGCGCTGGTGAACCGGCCCAAGGTCCTGCTGCTGGACGAGCCGCTGGGCGCTCTGGACCTGAAGCTGCGGAAGGATATGCAGAACGAGCTGAAGCGTATCCAGCAGGCCATGGAGATCACCTTCATCTATGTGACCCACGACCAGGAGGAGGCCCTGGCCATGTCGGACACCGTGGTGGTCATGGACAAGGGCCGCATCCAGCAGATCGGCTCCCCGGAGGACATCTACAACGAGCCGAAGAACGCCTTTGTGGCCGACTTCATCGGCGAGTCCAACATCATCGACGGCATTATGCGCGCCGACGGGGTGGTGGAGATCTTCAACCGCCGCTTCCAGTGCCTCGACGGCGGCTTTGCCCCGGACGAGGCGGTGGACGTGGTCATCCGGCCGGAGGACGTGGACATCGTCCCCGAGGACCAGGGCCAGCTGAAGGGCACCGTCACCAACGTCACCTTCAAGGGGATGCAGTACGACATCATCGTGGACTTCTACGGCTTCAAGTGGCTGATCCAGACCACCGACCTGTCCCCCGTGGGCAGCCGGATCGGCATCAAGATCGACCCGGACGGCATCCATGTGATGAAAAAGAGCGCCTATTCCGGACTGTTCGGCGACTATTCCTCTTATTCCGAGGAGTACGAGGAGATCAGCGACGCCGCCTTTGCGCCCGAGGACGAGGGGCAGGAGGGCGGAGATGAAGAATAAGCTGTCGCTCTTTGCCGTCCCCTATGTGATCTGGATGGCCCTGCTGGTGGTGGCCCCCATCGTGATGGTGGTGATCTACGCCTTCTCCACCGCCGGGGGCGGCTTTACCCTGGACAACTTTACCCGGATGGGCATTTACGCCAGCATCTTCACCCGGTCCTTCAAGCTGGCGCTGATCGCTACGGCGGTGTGTCTGCTCATCGGCTACCCCGTGGCCTACGCTATGGCCAAGGAGGGTCCCGGCTTCCGCCGGGTGGCGTCCGTCCTCATTATGCTGCCCATGTGGGTGAACTTCTTGCTGCGGACCTATGCCTGGATGTCCATTCTGGAAAAGAACGGGCTGCTGAACCAGTTTTTCTCCGCCATCGGCCTGTTTGATCTGATCAACAGCCTGTTCGGCACCAATATCCAGTATTTCAAGATGATCGGCACCCCCGGGGCGGTGGTGCTGGGCATGGTGTATAACTACCTGCCCTTTATGATCCTGCCCATCTACTCGGTCATTATCAAGCTGGACCACTCCCTGGTGGAGGCGGCCCGGGACCTGGGGGCCAACTCCACCCAGGTGTTTGAAAAGGTGATCTTCCCCCTGTCGCTGCCGGGTATTCTCTCCGGCGTGACCATGGTATTTGTCCCCTCCGTGTCCACCTTCGCCATCTCCCGTCTGCTGGGCGGCGGCACCCAGATGATGCTGGGCGACCTCATTGAGCAGCAGTTCCTGGGCGGGGCCTATAATCCCCATCTTGGCTCTGCCATTGCCCTGGTGATGATGGTGATCGTGGTGGTCTGTATGTGGCTGATGAACCACTTCGGCGAGGGCGAGGAACAGGCGGTGATGCTATGAAAACCAGTCGTATCCGCTTGGGCGGCCGGCTGTTTATGGGGCTGGTGTTCCTGTTTCTTTACGCCCCCATTCTGCTGCTCATCATCTTCTCCTTCAACGCGGGCAACAGCAATGTGGTGTGGAAGGGCTTCTCCCTCCACTGGTACACCCAGCTGTTCCAGGACCGCATCGTCATGGGCAGCGTGTATACCACCCTGCTGGTCTCCCTGTTGGCCACGGTGATCGCCACGGCGGCGGGCACCTTTGCCGCCATCGGCTTTTACGCCATGAAGCGCCGCTGGCGCACCCCCCTGATGACCGTCAACAACATTCCCATGATGAACGCGGACATCGTCACCGGCGTGAGCCTGTGCCTGTTCTTCGTGGCGACCTTCGCCGGGTGGAACGGGCTGGTCACCTGGCTGGAGACCAACTACCGGCTGACGGCCCCCCGGCTGTATCTGGGCTTCGGCACGCTGCTGCTGGCCCATGTGTCCTTTAACATCCCCTATGTGATCCTGAATGTCATGCCCAAGCTGCGGCAGATGGACAAAAATCTGCTGGATGCCGCCCAGGACCTGGGCTGCACCTGGATGCAGGCCTTCTGGAAGGTGGCCATCCCGGAGATCAAGCCGGGCATCGTGTCCGGTGCGCTCATTGCCTTTACCATGAGCGTGGACGACTTCGTCATTTCCTACTTCACCGCCGGGTCGGCCACGTCCACCCTGGCCATGAGCATTTACAGCATGACGAAGAAGCGGGTCAGCCCGGAGATCAACGCCATTTCCACCCTGCTGTTCGGGGCGGTGCTGGTGCTGCTGGTGCTGGTCAATGTGATGGAAGCCCGGGGGGAGCAGGCGAAGAAACGCCGCTGACCCCTGTGTTTTCAAATAGTCCCCACGGGGACGGAATTTTTATCCATTGGAGGAATGATAAATTGAAGAAAATGCTTGCTCTGGCCCTCGCCTGCGCCCTGACGGTGGGCGGAATGACTGGCTGCGCCATGAAGGACGATCCCGCTGTCTCCGGCTCCGGCTCCGGCGATACCCAGACCAGCGGCCGCGTGGTCAACGTGTGCAGCTGGGGAGAGTATATCGACACCGACCTCATCGGCCAGTTCGAGACCCAGACCGGGATCAAAGTCAACTACCAGACCGCCGAGAGCAACGAGGCCCTGTACTCCGTGCTGAAAAACGGCGGCGCAAACTACGACGTGATCGTCCCCTCGGACTACATGATCTCTCAGCTGATTGAGGAGGATATGCTGGCCGAGCTGGATTATGATAATATCCCCAACTTCGCCAAGATCGGCGACCGGTTCAAGAACCTGTCCTACGACCCGGAGAACAAGTACACCGTGCCTTACAGCTGGGGCACCCTGGGCATCATCTACAATGCCAGCATGGTGGATGAGGAGATCACCAGCTGGAACGCCATGTTCGACCCCAAGTACGCCGGGGAGGTCCTGCTCATCAATAACTCCCGGGACGCCCTGGGCATTGCCCTGATGAGCCTGGGCTACTCCGTGAACACCACCGACGAGGGGCAGATCCGGGAGGCCTTCCAGAAGCTGGCCGACGCCACCGGCGCCGGGGTCTATCAGGCCAAGGTGATGGACGAGGTGTTCCAGAAGATGGAGGGCGGCAACGCCGCCATGGCCGCCTACTACGCCGGCGACTACCTGACCATGCTGGAGAACAACGAGGACCTGCGCTATGTGATCCCCCAGGAGGGCTCCAACTGGTTTGTAGACGCCATGTGCGTACTGAAGGACAGCCAGCACAAGACCGAGGCGGAGGAGTGGATCAACTTCATCTGCTCCACCGAGGCCAGCCTGGCCAACATGGACTATATCGGCTACGCCTCCCCCAACGAGGAGGCCCTGGACCAGTACCCCGCCTACTACGAGGAGAAGTACGGCGAGCCCCTGGATCAGGAGCAGTATGAGATCATGGCCGCCCCCCAGTCCATCCTGGACCGCTGCGAGAGCTATCTGGTCCTGCCCGCCGAGACCCGCACCCTGTATAACGACCTGTGGATTCAGCTGGGAATCTGATTGCTTGATTTTGTCCCGCCCCGATGGG
>URTG01000156.1 GCA_900550705.1 uncultured Eubacteriales bacterium
TCTGTCAAGAGCAAATAGCAAAATATTTCCCGCAGCAAGAAGAAATTCCGGCGCATAGTGGTCTCCCGCTCCGCATATGGTAGGAAAAACAACGGAGAAGGGGGAATCGGCATGGAGCGGCAAGCGGTTCGACGGGGGACGCGCACAGAATTGACGCGGGAGCGCCGGAGCAGCGCAGGGCGCGGCAGTACGGAGACGCGGCGGGAGCGGCTGCGGATCATGCAGCTGGTAGCCTGTCTGGTCCTGTTTTTGATGGTATACTGGGGAAAGACGGCCTTTCCCAACCAAATGGGGCAGCTGCGGGACCGGCTGCTCACGGCGATCACGGCGGACACGGATTTCCGGGCGGTGTTCTCCCGGGTGGGGGATTCCCTGTCGGAGGAGAAGTCGGTGTTCTCTCAGATCGAGGACTTCTGCGGCCAGGCCTTTGGTCCGGCAGGGGTGGAGGCGAGGCAGACGGCAGCTGTGGACCCTGTGCCGGACCTCACGGCAGAGGAGCTGCGCTTTTTGAGTGCCGCGCCGGATCAGGCGGTGCTTACCCGGCACTATCTTTATTTGAAGCAGCCGGCTTCCGGCCGGACGTCTGGGACTCAGCCAGCGGCGGCGCCGGAGACAGCCGCCGTTCCGGCGGTGGGCAGCCTGGTACAAAGCGCACAGTACAGCGGCGAGGCGCTGCCGGCCAACTATACCATGGACCAGCTGTCGCTGGGTGGGCTGAGCACGGTGACCCCCCTGCTCGGACACCTGACCTCCGGCTACGGCTACCGGGAGCACCCCATTGCAGGGGTTCATCGCTTTCACGGCGGCGTAGACATTCGGGGCGGTGCCGGGGACCCCATCCGTGCCTTTGCCGCCGGGGTGGTGGAGTATGTGGGGCAGGACGACTCCTACGGCCTGTATCTCCAGCTGGACCACGGAAACGGGATCAAGTCATTCTATGCCCACTGCCAGAGCGTGTGCGTCACAAAGGGACAGGCTGTGGCTGCCGGGGAGGTCATTGCGGCGGTGGGGTCCTCTGGCGCGGCCACAGGTCCCCACCTCCATTTGGAGCTGAAATGGAACAGACTGCACCTGAATCCGGCCTATTATGTGCAGTTTACGGACTAGAATGCGGATCGGGAGCGTAACGATTTCCGGCGGAGCCCTGCTGCTGGCGGCCTGGCTGAACTACCTGGACCGACAGGGACTGTTCCTCCCCGCCCTGCTGGCCTGCGGCCTGCACGAAGCGGGGCATTATGCGGTGCTTCGCTGGCTGGGAAATGATATAAAGGAAATCCGCATTACCGTTTCCGGTGCGGAAATGGCCGTGCGGGACCCTATGAGCTATGGTCAGGAGCTGCTGGCGGCCCTGGGCGGACCGGCGGTGAATGTGCTGCTGGCCCTGTTGTTCTGCCGCCTGGCGTGGGGGGCGGTGTTTGCCGGGCTGAACTGGGCGCTGGCCTGGTTCAATCTGCTCCCCGTGGGCAATTTGGACGGCGGGCGGGCGCTGCGCTGTATCCTGTCCTGTACCCTGGGTCCACAACGAACAGACCGGGTGACCCTCTGGCTGGATGGGCTGCTCCTCAGTCTGCTGCTGGCGGCGGCCCTGCTCTTGGCCCGGGGCGGCAACCTGACGCTGCTGCTCACCGCCGGGTGGCTGCTGCTCCACTTTCTCCGGGAACGGTCGGCGGAGGGGCTGTCCTCTCCCCTGCCGCACAAAAAACTGCGCCGGACAGACGGAGTTCCGTAGTCCGGCGCAGTGCGTGTTTCTTGTGTTACAGGTGGGCGCGGTGATAGACCTTCTTGCCCTTTTTGATCATCAGGCCGTCGCCGCTGAGCTGCTCGGCGGTGAAGGTGACGGCCACGTCATGGATCTTCTCGCCGTCCACTTCCACGCCGCCCTGCTCGATGAGACGGCGGGCCTCCTTCTTGGAGGGGACCAGCTTGCACTTGGCCATCAGGTCCAGGATGCCGATGGAGCCCTCGTTCAGGTCCTCCTGGGCCAGCTGCGTGGCGGGGACGTTGCTCATGTCGCCGCCGCCCACAAACAGAGCCTTGGCGGCCTGCTGGGCCTTGGCGGCCTCCTCCTCGCCGTGGACCAGCTTGGTCAGCTCAAAGGCCAGGATCTCCTTGGCGGTGTTCAGCTGGCTGCCCTCCCAATGATCCATCTCGTCGATCTGCTCCAGGGGCAGGAAGGTGAGCATCCGCAGGCACTTGAGCACGTCGTCGTCGCCCACGTTGCGCCAGTACTGATAGAACTCGTAGGGGCTGGTCTTGTTGGGGTCCAGCCACACAGCGCCCTTGGCGGTCTTGCCCATCTTCTTGCCCTCGGAGTTCAGCAGCAGGGTGATGGTCATGGCGTGGGCATCCTTGCCCAGCTTCCGGCGGATGAGCTCGGTGCCGCCCAGCATATTGGACCACTGGTCATCGCCGCCGAACTGCATATTGCAGCCGTAGTGCTGGAACAGGTAATAGAAGTCATAGGACTGCATGATCATGTAGTTGAACTCCAGGAAGGACAGGCCCTTCTCCATGCGCTGCTTGTAGCATTCGGCACGGAGCATATTGTTCACAGAGAAGCAGGCGCCCACCTCGCGCAGGACCTCCACATAGTTCAGCTTCATCAGCCAGTCTGCGTTATTGATCATCATGGCCTTGCCGTCGCCGAACTCGACGAACCGCTCCATCTGCTTTTTGAAGCAGTCGCAGTTGTGCTGGATGGTCTCGGGGGTCATCATGGTCCGCATATCGGTGCGGCCGGAGGGGTCGCCGATCATGCCGGTGCCGCCGCCGATCAGGGCGATGGGCCGGTTGCCCGCCATTTGCAGGCGCTTCATCAGACACAGGGCCATAAAGTGGCCCACGTGCAGGGAGTCGGCGGTGGGGTCAAAGCCGATGTAAAACACCGCCTTGCCCTCGTTGATCATCTTGGAAATTTCTTCCTCGTTGGTGACCTGGGCGATCAGGCCGCGGGCCTTCAGTTCCTCGTAACAAGTCATGGGTCTTTCTCCTTTTTATTGGTTTGGCGGTCGGCTCATGCCGCCGCTTTGCTATACTTGATTTGCAGTACATTATAGGAAACGACGCTCAGCACCACGACGGCGGCCCCCAGCAGGGCAAAGCCGCCCACCTCCTCGTGGTAGAACACCGCAACCAGAATGGGATTGAGCACCGGCTCGATGCCGGAGACCAGGCTGGCCGTCACCGGGGGGACGGTTTTCAGACCGATGGTCAGGAAAATGTAGGCCAGGGCAACCTGGAACACGCCCAGGATCAGACTGCTGAACAGCGCCGTGCCGGAAAAGTCGGTTTCGCGCAGGAGAAAGGGCAGACCGACGACGGCGGACAGCACGTCTCCCCAGAATACCGAATCAATGGGGTCGGCGTCGGGCAGCTCGTTCATCAGAAACACCCCGGCATAGGTCACACCGGAGCCCAGCGCTATCAGGTTGCCCAGCGTTCCCCCGGCGGACAGGCTGTCGATGAAGAAGCACAGCACCCCGCCGAACACCAGGGCACAGGCCGCCCCGTCCAGCTTGGCGGGTTTTTTCTTCCAGATCACCGCCGAAAACAGAATGACGAAGATGGGGGCTGTGAATTGCAGCACAATGGCGTTGGCCGCCGTGGTCATTTTATTGGCTATGGCGAACAGGGCGTTGGTCAGGAAAATACACAGCGTCCCCACGGCGATCCAGCGGTTCATTCTCAGCGGGTGCCGGATCACGACCAGATACCCGCCGATCACCACCAAGGCGATGGCGGTCCGCACGCCGTTGATGGCCATGCCGCTCCACGGGATCACCTTCATGCAAATGCCGGCGATGCTGTACAGCACGGCGGCCAGAAAGACGAACAGGGTCCCCTGCTTTTTCTGCTTCATCCCATTCTCTCCTCCACAGAAAAACCCAGCTTGTCGAAAAAGTGGCTTCGCCGCTTTTTTGCCAAGCTGCAAACATTTTCGCTGCGTTAAAATTGTGAGGATT
>URTG01000157.1 GCA_900550705.1 uncultured Eubacteriales bacterium
TCTCCGCCGGCGGCGCATTGCCCCGCCGGCGCGGTATGCTGTGTCTCTTTTAACATGGGTACTCCTTTTCAGCGGACCCAGGCCCGCCTGGTTATTGTAGCAGAAGCCGCCGGAAATAGCAAGGGGAATCGAACTTATGTTTGATATCAGGCCTCGATGGGCAGCCAGATGGTCACCAGACAGCCCCCGCCCTCGGCGTTGCCGATGTCCAGCGTCCCCTCGTGCCGGGTGATGATCTCCTCGCACACCGCCAGCCCGATGCCGGAGCCTCGGGCCTTAGAGCTTCCCTTGTAGAACTTGTTCTTGATGAAGGGCAGCTCCTCCTGGGGCACGCCGGGGCCGTAATCCCGGATGGTAATGACGGCGTCCAGCACGTCCTGACGGATGCCCACGTCGATGCGCTTGCCCGCCCCGCCGTGCTTGGCGGCGTTGTCCAGCAGATTGCAGAACACCTGCCGCAGCCGCTCCGGGTCGCCGGAGATGGGGATCATCTCCTCCGGGCAGTCCTGGTAGGTCAGCTCAATGCCCTCCTTGCGGAAGAACTCCTTATAGGTATACACCGCGTCCTCCAGCTCGGCCTTCAGGTCCAGCGGCTCCACCGACAGGGTGAAGCGCCCGTCCTCCATGCGGGAGAACTCCAGCAGCTCCTCCACCATGTTGGTCAGCCGCCGGGCCTCAGACACAATGATGTTCATGCCCTTCCGCACGTCCCGGGGGTCCCGCAGCTCGCCGCTCTGGATGGTCTCCGCCCAGCCGGTGATGGCCGTCAGCGGAGTCCGCAGCTCGTGGGAGACGGAGGAAATAAACTCCGTCTGGGTCTTCTCCGACTGGGCGATCTTCATCGACATCTCGTTGATGGTGTCGGTCAGCTCGCCGATCTCGTCGTCATACTTCTTTTCGATCTGCACCCCGTAGCTGCCGTCGGCAATGAGCTTGGCCGTCTCGGTAATGCCCGCCAGCGGCTCCACAATGGAGCGCACAAAGTACAGGTTGGAAAAATACACCATGGCAAAGATGGCCAGGCAAATGGTCACCACAATGGCCATGGAGAAAATGAACTGCCCGTCGATCCCCGCCAGAGAGGTGACATAGCGGATGATGCCCACCGTCTCCCCCTGATAGATCACCGGGGCGGACGCGGCAATGATCCGCTCCCCCGTGGTGGGGTCCCGGCCACTCCACACGGTGGTGGACTGCTCCTCCAGCGCCCGCAGCACGTCGGGGGTGTCCGGCGTCGCTCCGGCGGTGAGATCGTTGCCGGAGAAGGCCACCGCCCCCGTGGCGTCCAGAAATTGCAGCTCCAGCCGGTTTTTATCCTCGTAGGCTCCAACGGTCCTCTGGGCCGCCGTCCGGTAGTCCATCCGGGTGTAATTGCGGAAGCTGTACGCCGCCGAGCTGGCCTTCCGGCTCAGGTCGTCCTCCGTGCTCCCGTAGTAATAGGTCCACAGCGCCGAGGCAAAGGCCGCCAGCGCCAGCACCAGGATCAGCACCACCGCGCCCACGCTGTTCAGCAGCCAGCGGCGGCGGATGCCCCGGATCTTCACTTCGTCTCTCAGCGTCGTCGCCTTTGCCACAGGCGCACCCCCTTCTTCTGTGCTCGCCGGACAGCCCTCAGCTGCCCCACTTGTAGCCATAGCCCCACACGGTGTTCACATACACCGGCTTCTGGGCGTTGTCCTCGATCTTGATCCGCAGGCGGCGGATGTTCACATCCACGATCTTCAGCTCGCCGAAGTAGTCCTTGCCCCACACGGCGTCCAGAATTTCCTCCCGGGACAGGGCCTTCCCCGGGTTTTCCATAAACAGCTTCACAATGGAATACTCCACCTGGGTCAGCTTCACTCGCTGTCCGTTTTTCTCCAGCGTCCGGTTCCGGGTGTTCAGCAGGAAGGGCGGGGCGCTGATCTCGTCGGGGGATACCCCCTCGTTCTCCCCGCCGGTGCGGCGGAACAGGGCGTCCACCCGGGCGGTGAGCTCCGCCGGGGAGAAGGGCTTGGTCACATAGTCGTCCGCCCCGGTCATCAGCCCCGTCACCTTGTCCATCTCCTGGGCCCGGGCGGTGAGCATGATAATGCCGATCTTATTGTCCATGGCCCGGATGCGGCGGCAGACCTCAAACCCGTCAATGCCGGGCAGCATAATATCCAGCAGGGCCACCTTCACGTCGGGGTTCTCCTTCAGCTTCTCCAGGGCCTCCTCCCCGGTCCCGGCCTCCACGGTCTGGTATCCGGCCCGGTTCAGGTTGATGACCACAAAGCTGCGGATGTTTTCCTCATCCTCCAGCACCAGAATTTTACGCATTTCCTTCGTTCCTCTCCGCCGTATCCGGCCTCATTCCTCATACCAGCTGTTCTGGATGGTGTGGAAATTTTCCAGCAGTCCGGCCTCGTCCAGACCGCAGTCCCAGCCGCAGTCGTAGAACTGTGCCGCGTAAATTACGTTCTCGTCCTCCCGCAGCACAAAGCGGCCCGCCTCCGTGGCCTGCACACTCCGGCTGCTGCCGGTGAGCCGATACAGGCTGAGGAAGGGCACCGGCGCCTGTCCCGCGCCCTGCCACAGGGAGAAAATAACCTCCCGCTGGCCGTTGACCTGGTCGTTGCGGGACATGGTGATCTTGTCCCGCCAGCCCTCGGGCACCACCAGATACCAGCCGTCGGCCACATTGTGATAGGTGGTCAGCACATGTCTGCGCGCCCCCCTCTGGTCATACTGGCCCCAGTCGATGAGCCAGAAGTTGACGGTGCTCCCGTCGCCGGAGCTGGGCAGCGCCGTGGGGGTGGGCAGCTCCAGCACATAGTCCCCGTTGATGTCCGTGGGGCTTACCTCGGTGTAGCCCTGCAAAATCTCCCGGCTCACTCCGGTCTTCTTGTCCAGCGACACATTGGTCAGCAGTCCGTTCTGATAGGCCACCACGTCAATCACCTTCCGCCCATCGCTGAGCTCCCCGGTGACATACAGGGCCGGGAGATACTGATCGCCATTCAGATAGTTGGAGCGGATGCGGTTCAGTCCCGTCACGCCGGTGGACAGATTGGCGCTGCCCAGGCTGACAAAGGCCCCGTCCTCCCAGCCGAACACCTCCACGCCGCTGCCCACGCCGCTGGAGTCGATCCGGACCACAGCGATCTCCGTCCGGGTGTCCTGGTCCAGGTCCAGCAGCTGATAGCCGCCGGAGGCGCTGCTGCCGTCCGACGCACTGCTGCACCGGGTGAGCAGCAGCTCCGTGGCCCGCAGGTCCGACCGGTGCTCCGTCTGGCTGTGCTCCGCCGGCTTGGCCAGCTCGTCCAGGGTATAGGCCCCCAGCTGATACACGCCGGTGCTGATCTGCCAGTTGACCACCAGCTCCTTACAGCCCGTGCCGTTCAGGTCCACATAGTCCACGGAGTTGATGGCCGTACCGTCCCCCTCCACCACGGCGGCGGGGTGATAGGCCCCCTCCTCCAGGGTAAAGATGTAGATTTTAATGGCCTTCTCCACCCCGGGCACCCGGAGGAAGGTCACCGCGCTCTCCCGCTCTCCGTCCCCGTCCAGGTCCTGGAGCTGGATGGTGGCCGTGTTGGTGCCCGAGAGAATGGAGGCGTCCTCCGCGCTGACATTATATTTCAGAGAAAGGCTGTTCTTTACCTCCGCAATGGCCCCCGTCAGCTGTTCATACCCCGCCGACGCCGCCGGAAGCTGATAGAGGTCGTCCGGCGAGCGAAACAGACAGCCAGACAGCGTCAGCATCATCGCCGACACCGCCGCCAGGACAGTCCACCGTTTGTTCATCCCTTCCGCTCCTCTCTCCTTCTGTGCTGTCCTCCATCATAGCACAGATTTTGAAAAAATCCTACTGTGCAGCTAAAATATCTTCTCAAATTCTTTTTCTTTTTTTATTTTCCACCCCCTGCGGGGTTAGCCTTCCACCCTCTGGGGGGAAGGTGGCACGGCGGAGTCGTGACGGATGAGGGGGGTTG
>URTG01000158.1 GCA_900550705.1 uncultured Eubacteriales bacterium
GGTCCCCTTTCAAACTATCCCTCCTTCCGAATCCTCTGGCTGGAAGGACTTTTTCGACAGTCTGTTGTCATTCCATAGGCAGCAGCGTCTTCCTCCGCCGCAGAAACAGGGTCAGGGTGGTGGCCGAGGCCAGGAAGTCCGCGATGGGCTCGGCGGCGTAGATGCCCATCACGCTCCCCGTCACCCGGGGCAAGATCAGAGCCAGGGGCACCAGAAGAATGATCTTCCGCAGGAGAGCCAGGAACAGGCTGGTCCTGGCCTGGCCCATGGCCATGAAGGAGGTCTGGCAGGCCATCTGTGCGCCGAAGGCCCAGATCCCGCCGAAGAACAGGGGCATGACCCGGCCCACCAGGTCCACCAGCTCCGGGTCGTTATTGAACAGAGTGGCCAGGCCACGGGGGAAGAACAGGACCAGGAGAAAGGCTCCGGTGGTGATCGTCAGGGTAACGGTGAGGAGCTTTTTGAATACTTCCCGTACTCGCTTGTAGTTTTTCGCCCCGTAGTTATAGCTCATAATGGGCTGTATGCCCTGGGTGATGCCCTGGACGGGCATGGTGATCATCTGCATGACGCTTTGCAGAATGGTGATACTGCCCACATACAGGTCGCCGCCGTAGGTCTGCATTCCGGTGTTCAGCACCACGGTGACCAGACTTTCGGTGGACTGCATGATGAAGGGGGCCACGCCCAGACCGGCAATGCGGGCCATGACCCGGGGCCGGGGGCGGAGAATGGCGGGGCGCAGCCGCAGTCCCGACCGGGGAGAGGCGAGAAAGCCCACCACCCAGCAGGCGCTTACCGCCTGGGAGAGAACGGTTGCAATGGCCGCGCCCTTTACGCCGAAATCCAGGACAAAGATAAACAGCGGGTCCAGCAGAATGTTCAGCACCGCGCCGATGAGCACGGAGCACATGGCGGGCAGGGCCTTGCCCTGGGCGCTGATGAAGGTGTTCAGCCCCAGGGCGGCCTGGACGAACACCGTGCCCAGCAGGTAGATGGACAGGTAGTCCAGCCCGTAGCCGATGGTATCGGCCGACGCGCCGAAGGCCCGGAGCACCGGCTCCTTGGTGAGGGAGAATCCCACCGTCAGCACGGCGGAGGCGAGGAGGAGCATCAGGGTGGAGCTGCCCAGAATCTCCTCCGCCCCCTTCCGGTTGCCCGCCCCCAGCTGGATGGAGGCCAGGGGTGCGCCGCCCATGCCCGCAAAGGCGGCGAAGGCGGAGATCAGCATAAGGATGGGAAAGGCCACCCCCACGCCGGTGAGGGCCGTCTTTCCGATGAGGGGAATATGGCCGATGTAAATGCGGTCTACGATGTTATACAGCATATTGATGAGCTGGGCCGCCACGGCGGGCAGCGCCAGCTTCAGCATAAGCGGCCCGATGGGTGCGCGGGCCAGGGCCTCCTCGTTCTGATAGCCTGCCAATGATGTTCTCTCCCTTGTTGTTTTGTGGCTCAGTGGGGCGCACGGAGCATAAAACGTGGACACTGACGCTCTATTTTAGCATAAAACACCCGCCGGAATATGAACATAGTTTGAATATCCGCCAAAACGCGGGGAATCCATTGCAATTCCCTGGGGTATATGCTATACTGAAGCTCAAAATTCAGGTCCCCGTCCGCGTCCCGCAAGCGGGCAGCGCGGAGGACCGGCAAAGAAAGTGGAGTTGATTTTCCTTTTATGGAACTGGATAGTGCCAGTATTGGCATGATCGTTGCGCTGGTGGTGCTGGTGGCCCTGTCCGCCTATTTTTCCGCCACCGAGACCGCCTTTACCTCGCTGAACCGTATCCGGCTGAAGAACCGGGCGGACAACGGCAGCCGCCGGGCGGCCAAGACCTTGGAGGTGGCTGAGCAGTATGACAAGCTGCTGTCTACCATCCTCATCGGCAACAACATTGTGAACAACGTGGCCACCACCGTGGGCGCGGTGCTGTTCATCAAGCTGGCGGGGCAGGAGAGGGGTCCGGCCCTGTCCGCCGCCGTGCTGACGGTGGTGATTCTGATCTTCGGCGAGGTGTCTCCCAAGAGCCTGGCCAAGGAGCACGCGGAGGAGTGGGCCATGCTGTCCGCCCCGCTGCTGCGGCTGCTGATGGTGGTGCTCACCCCGGCCAACTGGCTGTTCGGCCGCTGGAAGGCCCTGCTGGGCCGGGTGTTCCGCAAGCAGGAGGACGACGGCATCACCGAGGAGGAGCTGGTGGGCATGGTGGACCAGGCCCAGACCGAGGGCGGCCTGGACGAGCATGAGAGCGACCTCATCCGCAACGCCATTGAGTTCAACGACATGGAGGTGGCCGACATCCTCACCCCCCGGGTGGACCTGGTGGCCGCCGAGGAGAACAGCACCATGGAGGAGGTGGCCGCCCTGTTCGTGGAGAGCGGCTACTCCCGCCTGCCTCTGTATCACGATACCATTGACAACATTGTGGGTGTGATTCACGAGAAGGACTTCTACGCCGCCCGCTACCGGGGGGAGACCCTGGTGAACAACATCAAGGCTCCGGTGTTCTACACCACGGGAAACACGAAAATTTCTCAGCTGCTACGGATTTTGCAGAAGAACAAGGCCCACATGGCCGTGGTGGTGGACGAATACGGCGGCACCGAGGGCATCGCCACCCTGGAGGACATCCTGGAGGAGCTGGTGGGCGAGATCTGGGACGAGCACGACGAGGTGATCGAGACCTTTCAGAAGCAGCCCGACGGCAGCTATCTCATCGCCTGCTCCGCCGACCTGGACGATATGTACGACCTGTTCCAGGTCAAGGGCGTCTGCGACGCCGCCACCGTCTCCGGCTGGGTCCTGGAGCAGGTGGGCCGCGTCCCTGACGTGGGCGACCACTTTCAGGCCGAGGGCCTGGACGTCACCGTCACCAAGGTGGAGCACCGGCGGGTGATGGAAATTCGGGTCAAGGTGCTGCCGGAGGAGGAGAAGGAGGAGTAACAGAGTCTTCTTCCCCTAAAACGACAGGAAACAAGGACAGACTGCCAAAACGCTCGCTCCGGCCAAAGGGTTCGGAGGGAAGGGGCATTGGAAAGGGGACCGTCGGGGTTCTCTTTCCATGAAATCAAGGGGGATCGTATGCTGGTCTATCATGGAAGCGGAGGAGAAGTGAGGGTCCCGGAGGTGCGAAAGAGGGGCTACTCCAAGGATTTTTCCTGGGGCTTCTACTGCACACGCTACCACACCCAGGCGGAGCGATGGGCAAAGCGCCACAACCGCAACGGCGAGACGCCCACCGTGAACTGCTATGAATACCGGGAGGACCCCACGCTGAACGTCCAGATTTTTCCGGAGATGTCCGACGAGTGGCTGGATTTTATCGCGGCCTGCCGCAGCGGGGCGGACCATCCCTATGACATTGTGGACGGCCCTATGGCGGACGACGAGATTTGGAACTATGTGGAGGACTATCTCCACGGCGACATCACCCGGGCCGCCTTTTGGGAGCTGGCGCGGTTCCGGCATCCGACCCACCAGATCTCGTTCCACACGGAGCGGGCGCTGGGCTGTCTTCATTTCGTGGAGGCAAAGGAGTGTGAGGCCCCATGACGAAAAACGATGTGTTCTATGTCGCCTCTCTCATAGAATTTACGGCCCGGGCGACCTGTAACCACCGGCGGGTGGTGGTGGAGCGGCTGGGGGTGGCGGAGCTTCAGCGGCAGCTGGAGCTGGCCGATGTGAACCACTGCCTCTCTATGCAGCAGGTCTGCGACGAGCTGGTGGAGGACTTCAAAATCCCTGCCGGGACCTTTGACACGGTGGGTATCTGCAAGTATCGGGTGCCCTCGGCCACGGCCATTGGAAAGGTCTATATGCGGCTGGTGCTGGGGCTGACCCGGGAGGAAGACCGGTGGGCGCAGACGCTGTACGACGTGTTTTCCTCGCCGATTTCAGACCAGATTTCCGACTTTAACAGCGCGTTCTACTTCGCGCCATCGGATG
>URTG01000159.1 GCA_900550705.1 uncultured Eubacteriales bacterium
CACAGGAACCTAAATCCTGCGCGTCTGCCAATTCCGCCATACCCGCGTGGAGAATTTTGATAAAATTCAGCTTCGGCCTGTGCTCAGGCGAGAAAACTAGCTATTATGATACACAAAGAATGGGGAAAAGTCAATGAATTTCGGTGGGGTGTGGACAAGTTAGCTATTGACAACAAAAATTAGCAGTGGTAAACTAAACACCGCTTAGAGGTTAGCGCTGGCTAATATTCTAAAATCAATTTGGAGGCGGTGAGTTTGATGCCGTTATCATTTTCTCCCGTTGGGAGCATTGCGACCATCAAGGCCATCAAGGGCAAGGACGAGACCAGACGTTTCTTAGAGAGCCTGGGCTTTGTGGTGGGCGGCAGCGTGACGGTGGTGACTGAGATAGACGGGAACCTGATCGTCAACGTGAAGGAGAGCCGCGTTGCCATCAGTAAAAGCATGGCCAACCGGGTGATGGTCTGAGCGGCCGTCACCCCGGCTGTGTCCGGTTGCAGGAAAGGAGAAATGAAATCATGAGCAAGACACTGAAACAGGCCAAGGTGGGCGAGACCGTGACCGTTCAGAAGCTCCAGGGCGAGGGCCCCGTGAAGCGCCGTATCATGGACATGGGCATCACCAAGGGCGCGCAGATCTATGTCCGGAAGGTTGCCCCCCTGGGCGACCCTGTGGAGGTCACCGTCCGGGGCTATGAGCTTTCCCTGCGGAAGGCAGACGCCGAGATGATCCTGGTGGACTGAGAAGTCCCCCCGACGTCAGACAGACCGCGGACTCCCGCGGAAGACAGAAGTGCAAGGCTTTCGCTGCCGCTATGGGTTAGCGAAAACTAACTTTTCAAGGAGGAGAATTGAATTATGTCCATTAAAGTGGCATTGGTGGGCAACCCCAACTGCGGTAAGACCACCATGTTCAACGCCATGACCGGCGCGAACCAGTACGTTGGCAACTGGCCCGGCGTCACCGTGGAGAAGAAGGAGGGCAAGCTGAAGGGCTATTCCGACGTGATCGTCACCGACCTGCCCGGCATTTACTCCCTGTCCCCCTACACCCTGGAGGAGGTCGTCAGCCGGAACTACGTCATCAACGAGAAGCCCGATGTCATCATCAACCTGGTGGACGCCACCAACATCGAGCGGAACCTGTATCTCACCACCCAGGTCATGGAGATGGGCATCCCCGTTGTGGTCGCCCTGAACATGATGGACGTGGTGAAGAAGAACGGCGACAAGATCGACGCCGTGAAGCTGTCCAGCGAGCTGGGCTGCCCCGTGGTGGAGGTCTCCGCCCTGAAGGGCACCGGCCTGAAGGACCTGTTCGCCAAGGCAATTGAGGTGGCCAAGGCCAAGGCCCACACCGGCTATCAGCACAAGTTCGCCGCGCCCGTGGAGGAGGCTCTGGACGGCATCGAGGGCCTGCTGTCCGGCAAGGTGCCCGAGAATCAGCTGCGCTGGTTCGCCGTGAAGCTGTTTGAGCAGGACGAGAAGGTCTATAAGGAGCTGTCCTCCAGGATCAGCAGCCCTGACGACCTGTCCGCCATCATCGCCAAGTGCGAGAAGGCCATGGACGACGACGGCGAGTCTATCATCACCAACGAGCGCTATGAGTACATCACCTCCATCATCGGCAAGGTCTATCAACGCAAGCGCACCGGCATGAGCACCTCTGACAAGATCGACCAGATCGTCACCAACCGTATCCTGGCCCTGCCCATCTTCGCGGTGGTCATGTTCCTGGTGTACAGCCTGGCCATGGGGACCTCCATTGCCGACGGCGGCTGGGCCATCGGCACCTTCGCCACCGACTGGGCCAACGACGTGCTGTTCGGCGAGTGGGTCCCCGGCTTCTTCGACAGCTTCCTGCTGAACGCCGCCGGTGAGCCTGTGATCGCCGGCTGGCTGTATGGCCTGATCCAGGACGGCATTGTGGCCGGTGTGGGCGCGGTGCTGGGCTTTGTGCCCCAGATGCTGGTGCTGTTCTTCCTGCTGGCCATCCTGGAGGACATCGGCTATATGTCCCGCATCGCCTTTATCATGGACCGGATCTTCCGCCGCTTCGGCCTGTCCGGCAAGTCCTTCATCCCCCTGCTGGTGGCCACCGGCTGCGGCGTGCCCGGCGTGATGGCCTCCCGGACCATCGAGCAGGACCGCGACCGCAAGATGACCATTATGACCACCTGCTTCATGCCCTGCGGTGCCAAGGCCCCCATCATCGGCCTGTTCGCCGGCGCTATCTTCGGCGGCTCCCCCTGGATCGCCACCTCCGCCTACTTTATCGGCATCGCCTCTGTTATCCTCTCCGGCATTATGCTGAAGAAGTTCAAGGCCTTCGCCGGTGATCCCGCCCCCTTCGTCATGGAGCTGCCCGCCTATCACGTCCCCACCCCGGGCAACGTGCTCCGCGCCACCTGGGAGCGCGGCTGGTCCTTCATCAAGCGCGCCGGCTCCGTGATCGTGCTGGCCTCCATCCTCATCTGGTTCCTGCAGAGCTTCGGCTTTGAGAACGGCTTCGGCCAGGTCGAGGATCAGGACAACTCCCTGCTGGCCATGGTGGGCAACGCCATCTGCTGGCTGTTCATCCCCCTGGGCTTTGGCAACTGGCGGGCCGCTGTGGCGACCATCGGCGGCCTGGTGGCTAAGGAGAACGTGGTCAGCATCTTCGGTATCCTGTATCACTACGCCGGTGAGCTGAGCGAGAACGGCGACGAGATCTGGGGCCAGGTGGCCGCCAGCTACACCGCCATCTCCGCCTTCAGCTTCATGGTCTTCAACCTGCTGTGCGCCCCCTGCTTTGCCGCTATGGGCGCCATCAAGCGCGAGATGAACAACGCCAAGTGGACCTGGGGCGCCATCGGCTATATGTGCCTGTGGGCCTATGTGGTCGCCCTGTGCGTCTATCAGCTCGGCGGCCTGATGGTGGGCGAGGTCGCCTTCAACCTGTTCACCGTGGTGGCTGTGGCCCTCGTTGCTCTGATGCTCTACCTGCTGTTCCGCAAGGGCTATCAGCCCAAGGAGTTCCGCCTGGACGACCGCTCCGTCGCCAAGGCCTGACCTGTGATGCTCCCGCACTCCCTGCGCCCTGTGGGGCGGGGAGAAGAAACGGGAGATTCGAAAAAGGAGGCTGAATACAAATGATGACAGTAATTGTCAGCGCCGTGCTGCTGGCCATGGTCGCCCTGCTGATCCGCTCTATGTGGAAGGACCACAAGGCGGGCGGCGGCTGCGGCGGCTGCAATGGCTGCTCCGGCTGCTCCGGCGGCACAGGCTGCTGCGAGAGTCAGGAGAAGCACTGAGAAAAAACTCCCTGGACCGGGGTTCCGGTTCAGGGAGTTTTTTGACAGTCTGGATCAATCATCTCATTTCTTTTTGACATAACAGCACCCCCTGATGTAGTTTATTTTCCTACATCAGGGGGTGTTTTGCCTATTATCCGTTTTTACCGGTCCCGTTCACACTGCGCCCAGGGTCCTTATTCTGCGCGTATGGATCGGGGAAGCAGGAATCATTCCTCGCCGCCGTACATTTTGACCAGGCGGGTCAGCTTCTCATAGCGCTTCTTGGCGGTCTCCTCAGACTCGGCGAACAGCTCCTTGGCGCGCTCGGGGAAGGAGCGGGTCAGGGAGGAGTAGCGGGCCTCGTTCATCAGGAACTCCTGATAGCCGCCAGCGGGGGCCTTGGAGTCCAGGGTGAAGGGGTTCTTGCCCTCCTTGGTGAGCTCGGGGTTGAAGCGGAAGGTGTTCCAGTAGCCGCAGTCCACCGCCTTTTTCATCTCGTTCTGGCAGTTGGACATACCGCCCTTGATGCTGTGCATCTCGCAGGGGGCGTAGCCGATGATGAGGGAGGGGCCGTGATAGGCCTCGGCCTCAGCAATGGCCTTCAGGGTCTGGTTGGGGTTGGCACCCATGGAGACCTGGGCCACATAGACGTAGCCATAGGTCATGGC
>URTG01000160.1 GCA_900550705.1 uncultured Eubacteriales bacterium
TTTTTGAACCATTTTGATATAGTCTGAGCAGTCGATTATCGCTTGCTGAACTGCGGAGCGCGACGAGCTGCTTTGAGGCCGTATTTCTTGCGCTCCTTCATTCTGGGGTCGCGGGTCAGGAAGCCGGCGGCCTTCAGGATGGGGCGGTACTCCTCGTTGACCAGGAGCAGGGCACGGGCGACACCGTGACGGATGGCGCCGGCCTGGCCGGTGACGCCGCCGCCGGTGACGGTGGCAACGATGTCGACCTTACCCAGCTGCTCGGTGGCGGCCAGAGGCTGACGGACCAGCAGCTTCAGGGTCTCCAGACCGAAGTACTCGTCGATGTCACGACCGTTGATGGTGATCGCGCCGGTACCGTTCTGGAACAGATGGACACGGGCCACGGAGGACTTCCGGCGGCCGGTACCATAGAAATAAGGCTTTTTGCTCTTATACATGATTCAAACTCCTCCTCTTACTCGGCCCAGGTCTCGGGCTTCTGGGCGGCGTGGTCGTGCTCGCTGCCGCGGTAGACGCGCAGACGAGTCAGGGAGTCCTTGCCGATCACGTTGTGGGGCAGCATACCGCGGACGGCCAGCTCCATAGCCAGCTCGGGCTTGGACTGCATCAGGGTGCGATACTTGACTTCCTTCAGACCGCCGATCCAGCCGGAGTGTCTGCGATAGTACTTCTGATCCAGCTTCTTGCCGGTCAGAACGGCCTCAGCGGCGTTGATGACGATGACGAAATCGCCGCAGTCGGCGTTGGGGGTGAACTCGGGCTTCCGCTTGCCGCGCAGCAGTTCGGCGGCGAGGGCAGCGGTCTTACCCAGGGGCTTGCCAGCGGCGTCCAGGACGTACCATTTCCGCTCGATGTTCCCCTTGTTGGCCATGAAAGTGGACATAGGTGAAACCTCCATTTTACTCTACTTTGCTTACATTATCTCAACCATTCGGTCTGTGATAAAAACATTTCATCCGCCTCTGTACAAGCGGAGCATTTTGTATTATAGTACGGAGGGAAGCGGGTGTCAACGAAATTTTCGAAGTTTTTTGTTTCACACGCTAAAATCTCTCGTTTTCGCTCGTTATCTATTATTATCTCTAAAAATCTCGTGTTGGATTTTCAATTTCAAACGAATGAAATCATCCATTTTACTCCGAAAAACGGGCCAAAACCGCCCGCTGACGAGAACCTAGGAGGACCCCTTATGCAGAAGATTCTCTCCCTCACCCGCCGCTGTGTGGAGGACTATGAAATGATCGCCCCCGACGACCGCATTGCGGTGGGCGTATCCGGCGGAAAGGACTCGCTGACGCTGCTGGTGGCGCTGGCGAAGCTCCGGACCTTTTACCCCATCCCCTTCACGGTGGAGGCCTTTACCCTGGATATGGGGGCGGCGGACGGGCGGCCGCCCATGGACTTTTCCCCCCTGGCCGACCTGTGCCGGGAGCTGGACGTGCCCTTCACCCTGCTGCACAGCGAGATCCAGCACATTATTTTCGACCTGCGGAAGGAGAAGAACCCCTGCGCCATGTGCGCCAAAATGCGCCGGGGCGCGCTGCACCAGGCCATGCAGGAGCGCGGCATCACCAAGATCGCCCTGGGCCACCACTACGACGACGCGGTGGAGACCTTTTTCATGTCTCTGCTGTTCGAGGGGCGGCTGTCCTGCTTCCAGCCCGTGACCCTGCTGGACCGGACGGGGATCACCCAGATCCGCCCCCTGCTGTACTGCGGGGAGAGCCTTATCCGCCGCACCGCCCAACGGCTGGAGCTGCCTGTGGTGAAAAATTCCTGCCCCGCCGACGGCAGCACCAAGCGGCAGGAGATCAAGGAGCTGATCCAGGAGCTTCAGGGCCGCTATCCCGGCCTGAAGGCCCGGGCCTTCGGGGCCATGCAGCGTCTGCCGCTGCCCGCCTGGGGTCCCGTGGAGCACCGCCGCCGGCCGCTTCCGGAGACGGAGGACTGAATTCCGCAAAATGTTGCCTTTTTCCCCGGACTATGCTATGATGGGACCATCTTCTGCGTCGGTTTTCCGGCGCGGATGGAAACATCCTCCCATCCGCTTTTCTTCCCCACCCGGAGAGGGTGGGGGCCATTCAGAAGGGAAGGGCGGGGGAGAGGCTTGAAATAAAGGGGTCGAATCCGTTCCATGATCCGTGAAAATCAGCAGTTTTTGAACCGCTTGAATGTAGCTCTGGACGGCGTGATCGTGCTGCTGTCCTTTCTGGCGGGCTATTGGCTCCGCTTTTATGTGCTGCCCGGGGGCATCCCGGTGCTGCCCTTCCGCTCCTACCTGACTGCCGGGCTGGCGCTGATCCCGGTGCACCTGCTCACCTTTGGCTTCTGGGGCCTGTATGAGTCCCGGCGGCGGAAGCGGCTGTATCAGGAGATCGGCGAACTGTTCTCCGCCAACCTGCTGGACTTTGTCCTGCTGCAAATGGCGCTGTTTTTGCTGAAGGACGTCCACTTCTCCCGTCTGGCCCTGGCGCTCTACTTTGTGCTGGTCAACAGCGGGCTGGGCCTGAAGCGGATCGTCATCCGGAAATTCCTCTACCGCCTCCGCGCCCAGGGCATGAACCGGAAGACGGTCCTGGTCATCGGCAGCGGCGCCACGGCGGCCAAATTCATCCGGGAGATCGAAGCAAGTCCGGAGTTTGGCTACGGCGTGCTGGGCTACGTCTCCGACGTGAAACGCCCCCTGGGCAAGGCGGAATATCTGGGCCGCTTCGATCGGCTGAACCTGCTGCTCTCCTCCCTCAAGCCCGACGAGGCGGTGGTGGGCCTGGAGCTGGACGAGTATGAGCAGCTTCCCCACATCATCCGCATCTGCGAGACCAACGGCACCAAGCTGTCCATCATCCCGTTCTACGTCCAGTATCTCCCCGCCCACCCCCAGTTCGACTCCATCAACGGTCTGCCCCTCATCAACCTGCGGAGAATTCCCCTGGACAACATGGGCAACGCCTTCCTCAAGCGCAGCATGGACGTGGTGGGCTCCCTGGTGCTGATCCTGCTGTCCTCGCCCATTATGCTGTGCACCGCCATCGGGGTCAAGCTCAGCTCACCGGGGCCCATTATCTTCAAGCAGACCCGGGTGGGACTGAATCAGAAGAAATTTTCCATGTACAAGTTCCGCTCTATGCGGGTCAACGCCCGGTCCGACGTGGGCTGGTCCTCCGCCGCCGACAGCCGCCGCACCCGCTTCGGCTCCCTCATCCGCAAATTCTCCGTGGACGAGCTGCCCCAGTTCTTCAACGTGCTGAAGGGCGACATGAGCCTGGTCGGCCCCCGCCCGGAGGTGCCCCACTTTGTGGCGCAGTTCAAGCAGGAGATCCCCCTCTATATGGTCAAGCACCAGGTCCGCCCCGGCATCACCGGCTGGGCCCAGGTCAACGGCCTCCGCGGCGACACGTCCATTGAAGACCGCATCCGCCACGACATTTTCTATATTGAAAACTGGTCGGTGTTTCTGGACTTGAAGATTCTGTTCATGACGCTGTTCAAGGGGATCGTGAACCAGGAGAAGCTGTAAATCGAACACAGGACGCTCGGACCAAGGAAACCGTCCCCGTAATTTTGCCGCCAGACCATAAAAACAGGGCCCCGGAACGTTCGTCCCGAGACCCCGCGTGCTTACCCTGCACCCTTGACAATCCGCTAAAAAACGGATATACTTAGGAACAGATAGGAGCTGTTGGCAGACGGCCAACCTCTCCGCAATGTTACTTAAGAAGTAATCGCCTTGCCTGGAAGCTGTTGGCGATTACTTCTTTTTATTGTTCATGATCGTAACGACCAGAGCAATGACAGATAGAATTACGGAGGTATACGCGAACAAACCCTCGTAAGTAACCATGCTATCACCTCCTCTCCTTGCGGGGAGGAGCCAAGAAGCGTTCCTCCCTTTCGGAGAGGTGAAACCGCC
>URTG01000161.1 GCA_900550705.1 uncultured Eubacteriales bacterium
AATTCGTAGGGGCGGCCTGCGCCCGCCCGCCCCGGGTGCGCCAATCATCGCGGGCGGCCAAAGGCCGCCCCTACACCCGCTAACGAAGGAAAGGCAGAACCCACCCCCGTAGGGGCGGCTGTCCCTTCGTTGGCGGGCGCGTTACGGCGCCTCCAGCACGGCCAGCAGCCCGTCCAGGAACTGCTTCAGATTCACCTTTCCGTGGGGGCCGCCGTGCTTCAGGGAGTTCATCTCCGCCCGGACCTCCTGGAAGGGGAACAGGCGGGCGGAGTATTGGACAAAGACCTCGTTGCTGTAATCCTCCAGCCCCAGGCTGGCGATGTGGCTCAGCCCCTTGTCCAGCGCCCGGCGGGCCCGCTGCTCCATGGTCTTGGGGTTGTCGCTGAGCTGGGCGCACAGAGCGGACACGCCGGCCTGAGAGGCGGTCTGCCCCCGGCGGAGCATCAGGGCGCACAGGTCCATAATATCCTGGGCCCCTTTTTCCCCGGCCATGCCCAGCTGGCTGAGGATATACTTCATCCGGCGGCGCTCCTTCTCCTCTGCGCTGGGGGGCGGCGGCGCGGAGGAGCGGCCGGCGAAGACGTTCTGGATGGCCTTTAAGGCCCGCTCGTTCTCCAGCTGTTTTACCACGGTGGACAGCACCGTTTTCACCTCGATGAGATTGATGGGCTTCTGGATGAAGAACTCCACCCCGGCGGTATACGCCTTGGCAATCATCTCCTTGGAGGAGACCTGGGAAATCATAATGAGCTTGGCCCCGCAGCCCTGGTCCCGCAGCTCCCGCACCAGCTGGATGCCGTCCTTTTCCGGCATCAGCAGGTCGACGAGGATAATATCCGGGTCGGCGGTGAGGATACGGGGGGGATTGGCGGGGGCGTCGGCGGTGTCGCCGCAGACGAAGCCCAGACCGTTTCGCTCCACAATGTCCTCCAGAATACTGATGACGGTGGGGTCGTCCTCAACGATGTAGAACTTCATGGTCTTCTCCTCCTTTGGTGACCCGGTCCAGGGGCAGGGTGATGCGGAACTCCGCCCCCTGGCCCGGCTCAGACCGGACCTGAATGTCGCCCCCCAGCTCCTGGACCAGGAACCGGACGGCGGGCAGGCCCACGCCCCGGCTGATGTCGCCGGTGTCCGGGTTGAACTTGGTGGAATAGCCCACCTGGAACAGCAGCTTCATGGCCCGGGGGCGAATACCGGGGCCGTTATCCCAGACGGACAGGAGCAGCCGCTCCCCCTCGCACCGGACATCCACCCGAATCAGCCCCCGGCGGTTGTCCGCCAGGATGGCCTCGGCGGCGTTGGTCACAAGATTTTTCAGGATGGACAGCAGCCGGTAGTGCTCCCGCACGGGCAGGTTCCGCTGGTAGGCGCACTCCAGGTAGATGTCCGCCCGGCGCTCCCCCAAAAATTGGCGGGTGGTGACCACCAGGATGTTCAGCAGGTCAGACAGGGCCATGGTCTCGTGGTCATAGGCCTCGGCCACCTCCTCCTCCAGCCCCCGGATAATCCGCAGGTTGTCCTTTTTCACCTCGTGGACGTCCCGGGCGATGGACAGGGCCAGACTGCGAAGCTCCTCGCTCACCGGGGCGTCGGCCAGCTTTTCATAGAGCTGATAGGCGTGGTTCATCACGGCCTCTACGTCCTCGGTGTCCTTTTTCAAAAAGTAAAGCTCGGTTTTCAGGTCGGCGGTCATTAAAAACAGGCGGCGGTAGCGCTGCTCGTGCTCCTCCTGCAGCAGGAGCTGGCGGAAGCTGTGAATAATCCACAGGCACAGGGCCGCCGCCAGCGCCCGCGCCAGCGCCAGCCAGGCCAGAGTAGACAGCGCCAGCGGCTCCCGGAAGGAGGCCAGTCGGCTGGACAGGGCCAGGTTGGCCGCGTTGGACAAGAAGTCGCACAGGAAGAAGAGGAACCCCAGCCTCCGGATGGAGACGGTGCGCCGGTCGCGGAGCAGCAGGCACAGCAGCGCGTCGTAGCACAGGTAAAAGATAGCGCCGGGCAGCTCCAAAATCAGGGCGGCGGTCAGCCCCGCTCCCCCTGTCAGGTCCTGAACGGTCCGCAGCAGAAGGACACACACCCCGGTGACCAGTCCGGTGTCCGGCCGGTGCCGGTCCCGCATGAGGGTGACCAGCAGAATGGGGTAGAGCACCGCGGCGGAGGAGATGCGGAAGCCCTCCGCCCAGCCGGTGAGATAGAACTGTCCCGCCAGGGCCACAAGAATGCCCACCCACAGGGTGCGGCAGCGGGTCAGCCAATATTTGGTTTGGTCCACAGGCGGGCCTCCTCTCTCGTTTTCCTCTATCATAGCCAACGGAGGGGGAAACTGCAAGCAGTCCCGAGAAAAATTCTTGACCGCCCCGCGTTTTCGCCGTTTTGAACAATTATCTTTTTCGGATACTTGACTTTCCCTGCGGGGGCAGATAGAATTGTCATACGACTGCTGGAGGAATGGACTTGCAGGAAAAAGGAAGAATCGCATGGAACGGATACATTACTTAGACAACGCAGCCACCACGCCGGTGCGGCCCGAGGCGGCCCAGGCGGCGGTGCAGGCCATGACGGAGGGCTGGGGGAACCCGTCGGCCCGGTATGCTCTGGGCCAGCAGGCGGCGGCAGACGTAAAGACCTGGCGGGCCGACCTGGCCGGCGCCCTGGGCTGTCAGCCCCAGGAGGTGGTGTTCACCTCCTGCGGCACAGAGAGCGACAACTGGGCCATCGCCGGGGCGGCGGCGCTGGGCCGCCGGGTGGGCAAGCACATCATCACCACGGCCATTGAGCACGCCGCCGTGCTGGAGTCCTGCCGCGCCCTGGAGCAGAAGGGGTATGAGGTGACCTATCTTTCGCCGGGGAAGGACGGGACCGTCACCCCGGAGCAGGTCCGGGCCGCCCTGCGGCCGGACACGGTGCTGGTCTCGATGATGCTGGTGAACAACGAGCTGGGCACGGTGCTGCCCGTGGCCGAGACGGCCAGGCTGCTGAAAGAAACGAACAGCCGTGCCCTGCTGCACTGCGATGCCGTGCAGGGCTTTTTGAAGGTCCCCTTCTCCCCCAAGGAGCTGGGGGTGGACCTGCTCAGTCTCAGCGGGCACAAAATTCACGCCCCGAAGGGGATCGGCGCGCTGTACATCCGCCGGGGCGTGAAGCTGCCCCCCCTGATCCGGGGCGGCGGACAGGAGGAGGGACTGCGCTCCGGCACCGAGCCTACGGGCCAGATCGCCGCCTTCGCCGCGGCGGCCCGGCTGGGCCGGGCCACCCTGGACCGGGACCTGGCCCACATGGCCGACCTGAAGCGATATACCATCGACTGCCTGACCCAGGCGGTGCCCGGGGCCAAGGTGCTCCTCTCCGGCGGAGCGCCCCATGTGCTGCCCATCAGCCTGGTGGGGTATAAGAGCGAGGTGGTGGTCCGCTTCCTCAGCGACCGGGGGGTATATATCTCCTCCGGCTCCGCCTGTCACAAGGGGAAGCCCAGCCACGTCTACGCCGCACTGAAGCTGCCCAAAAAGGAGCAGGACGGCGCCCTGCGGGTGAGCTTTTCCTATGATACCCGGAAAGAGGACGTGGATGCCCTGGTCGAGGGCCTGAAGGCGGCGGAGGCGCAGCTGTTTCAGAGCCTTTCTTGAAAGTGTGGAGTTAGGAGTTAGGAGTGATGAGTTGCCTGGCCCTTGGGCTGGTGCGGCTTGGTCGGAGGTCACCCTCATCCGCCCCCTGCGGGGGCACCTTCCCCCTGGAAGGGGGAAGGCTAGCGCAAAGCCTTCCACCCATAGGGGGGAAGGTGGCACGCGAAGCGTGACGGATGAGGGGGAC
>URTG01000162.1 GCA_900550705.1 uncultured Eubacteriales bacterium
GAGATCTGCATCAGCCCGTCCTGCAGGGCCACGGGGACGCCGATTTTCAGAATACGCCCCATCGCCTCCTGCCGGGGGCGGAAGTCCTGCGCGCGCAGGGCAATGCCCCCCAGCCTTCTCCTGGCGATCATGGCCAGGGCCAGCACCACCCTCACCGCCTGTGACAGGGTGGTGCCCAGCGCCGCCCCCACCGGGCCCAGGTGCAGCCCGCCAATGAACAGATAGTCCAGGCCGATGTTCACCAGACAGGCCGCAGCAATAAAGTACATGGGGCTTTTCGAATCTCCCAGCCCCCGGAAAATGGCGCTGATGATGTTATAGGCTGTGATAAATGGGATGCCGAAAAAGCACACGGTGAGATAGGCCACTGTGCCCTCCACCGCCTCCGCCGGGGTAGACATCAGTCCGGCGATAGGCCGGGCCCACACATTTAATAGAGCCGCCAGCACCACGGACAGGCCCAGGAACAGCACGGTGGTGTTGCCGATGCACTCCGCCGCCCTGACCCGGTCCCGGCCGCCCACAGCCTGGCCGATGGTAACGGTGGTGCCCATGGCCAGACCCACCAGCATAAGGGTGACCATGTGCATCACCTGGCTGCCGACAGACACCGCCGTGGTGCTGGCCACCCCCTCGAACTGGCCCACGATGAACAGGTCGGCCATGCCATATAGGGTCTGTAAAAAATAAGACAGCAAGTAGGGCAAGGAAAAATAGAGGATATTTTGCAGCACGCTGCCCTGGGTCAAATCGCGATTCATAGGCGCTCCTTGGTCTCCGCCTGCACGGCGGGGTGATAGGCCTCTATTATACGCCCGCCTCCTACGGGAAAGTCAAGCCCCAATTCCCCGCTGTCGGCCTGGCGGGGAAGGCCCCGGCCCGTCCCTCCCCCGCCCCGGCACGCTTTTTGGACGGTTTCACCATTCGCGCCCCCAAAAGCTCTGCCTGCATTTTTCTCTGTTTTTTTGTTTTTCTGCATTTCCATGAAATTTTTTCTCATGCTTTCTCTGGTTTGTCGCAATTTGCTCTTTGCAAAATTTTCCCTTTGGTTCATAATGTAGATGGCCGGATCGGGGAGAACTGCGGGTCACCGCAGAATTCGGCCCTATAAAGACTGCCGGGTCTCAACCGGCAGACCAAAGAGGAAGAAGGGAATTTTATGGTAAGCTTTCTCGTTTGTCTGGCGCTTCTGATCGTAGGGTATCTCACCTATGGTAAGATCGTGGACAACACCTTCGGTCCCGATGACCGAGAAACCCCCGCAGTCCGCATGAACGACGGTGTGGACTATGTGGTCATGCCCCAGTGGAAGCTGTTCCTGGTGCAGCTGCTGAATATCGCGGGCCTCGGCCCCATCTTCGGCGCTATGCAGGGCGCTCTGTGGGGACCCATCGTGTTCCTGTGGATCACCTTCGGCACCATCTTCGCCGGCGGCGTCCACGACTACTTCTCCGGCATGATCTCCGAGCGGAACGACGGCAGCTCCATTGCCGAGGTCACCGGCAAGTATCTGGGTCCCGCCATGCAGAACGTCATGCGCGTCTTCTCCGTGGTGCTGCTCATCATGGTGGGCACGGTGTTCGCCGTGGGTCCCGCCGGCCTGATCGTCACCCTGTGCAAGAACAACGGCGTGTCTGGCCTGCTGTCCACCACCCTGTTCTGGCTGGTGCTGATCCTGGTCTATTACTTCATCGCCACCTTTATCTCCATTGATAAGATCATCGGCAAGATCTACCCCCTGTTCGGTATGTGCCTGATCATCATGGCCGTGGGCGTTATCATTGGTATCTTCACCAACCCCGCCTACACCATCCCCGAGATCTGGACCCACCTGTACAATATGCACCCCTCCGCCACCCCCGTGTGGAGCTTTATGTTCATCACCGTGGCCTGCGGCGCTATCTCCGGGTTCCACTCCACCCAGTCCCCCCTGATGGCCCGCTGCATGAAGAACGAGAAGCAGGGCCACTTCGTGTTCTACGGCGCCATGGTGGCCGAGGGCATCATCGCCCTGATCTGGGCCGCTGCCGGCTGCTCCCTGTATGAGGTCACCGGCGGTCTGAACACCGGCCTGGCTGCCGCGCTGGCTGAGGGCCAGTCCGCCGCCATCTACGATGTGTGCTCCAAGACCATGGGCGGCGTGGGCATCGTGCTGGCCATGATCGGCGTTGTGGTCTGCCCCATCACCTCCGGTGATACGGCCTTCCGTTCCGCCCGTCTGACCCTGTCCGACTGGTTCCACATCGACCAGGGCTCTTACGCCAACCGGCTGAAGCTGTGTATCCCCGTTCTGGGTGTGGGCGCGGTGCTGGGCATCGGCAATGCGCTGGGCTTCATCAACTACACCGTGATCTGGCGTTACTTCAGCTGGACCAACCAGACCCTGGCCATGATCGTGCTGTGGGCCGCCTCCATGTTCCTGTTCACCGAGAAGAAGAACTACTGGATCACCGCGGTGCCCGCCACCTTTATGAGCGCAGTGTCCTGCACCTACTTCATCCTGGCCCCCGAGTGCCTGGGCAGCCTGCTGAATCATGTGAACGCCGACGGCGCTGCCGTGTACAACACCGCCGTGGCCTACCCCATCGGCATCGTCTTTGCCGCGCTGCTGCTGGTGCTGTTCCTCCGCGCCACCAAGAAGCACGCCGCCAAGGCCTGAACCAAGCACACTACATTGTACTGAACCGAAATCAGCCAGCCGCGTCTTTCCCGGCTGGCTGATTTTCCATCGACCTGAGGTGATTTCCATGCTATTCAAACCCGCTCCCCTGAGTCAGACCCGCCTGGACCCCGCCGCGCTGGCCGAGGACCGGCGGCACTGCCGAAGGATCGGCCCCTGTGGCGTGGGCCGGGAGGCGCTGTATCTCAACAGCTTCTTTCTGGACCGCCGGTACTATGTCCCCTTTTCCGCCGTGACCCGGGTGTTCAAGCGGGTGGCTATGAGCCAGGGCGGCTTCACCGGCAAGGGGATCTTTGCCAGTATGCCCTATCTGGTGGTGGAGTTCGACAACGGGAGCCAGAAGCAGTGCAACTTCAAGTATGAGGAGCAGGTGGACGAGCTGCTGGCCCTGGTCCACGCCCAGCACCCCGACCTGCCCTGTGTCAGCGCCCAGGCGGAGCAGAAGCTGGCCGAGGAGCGCCGCCGCCGGGAGGAGGCCGAGCGCCGCCGCCCGCCCCTGACAGAGCAGGGGGCCAAGGTGGTGGCCCAGCTCAACCGGGCCGCCGACTACCTCCGCCAGCGCCCCGCCCTGTATGTAGAGCTCAGCGCCGCCGCCCAGCGCCGCCGGGCCAACCAGTGCGCCCGGCCCACCTACGGCTGGGCCGCCACGGCCATCACCCTGCTGGGGCTGGCCGCCATGGCCTACGGCGTGGTGTCCTTCCTCCAGGGCAGCACCTTTGCCATCTACTTCACTCTGTTCGGCCTGGCGGCCATCTTCACCTTCGCCGGACTGAGTGTGCTCCCCACCGCCCGGAACAACCGGCACGACATCCTCCGGCGGGATGAAAAGGCCCGGGCCGCTATGGAGGAATATGTCTCTGATTACGCCGGCTTCCCCCTCCCCGGCCGCTATGCCCACCCGGTGGTGCTGGACCGCATGGTCCGCGCCGTGCTGGACGGCCGGGCCGCCTCCGTCCCGGAGGCCCTGAACGGGGCAAGGACCGAAGCGCCCGACATACCGTAGCTGCCTGCGATGAGGAGCGCCGTGCCCATACTG
>URTG01000163.1 GCA_900550705.1 uncultured Eubacteriales bacterium
CTGCCAGGGGGCCGATTCCCCCTATCAGGGGGAAATGTCGCGCAGCGACAAAAGGGGTAGGGAAGGTGCCCTCGCAGGGGGCGGATGAGGGTGTCCCCGTACAAGAGGCTTCGGCCAAAGGATTCCCTAACTCCTCCCTCCTAACTCCTAACTCATCACTCAAAAGAAGGTGTTTTTATGACATACGACCTCCTTATTCTCGGTGCCGGGCCGGCTGGGCTGGCGGCGGCGATTGGTGCCCGGGGGCGGGGGAAGACGGTGCTGGTGGTGGGCAACCGCTGGCAGGACAGTCCCCTGGCCCGGGCGGAGCGGATCGACAACTACCTGGGCCTGCCGGGGCTGTCCGGAACGGAGCTGCTGGCGCGCTTCCACGACCACGCCGCCGGGGCCGGGGTGGAATTCCTCACCGGGAAGGCCCTGTCCGTCATGGCCTGGGAGGGGTTTCAGATGACGGTGGGCAGCGACGTGTGCGCGGGCGGGGCGCTGATCCTGGCCCCCGGGGTGGTGCGGCAGAGCAAATACCCCGGCGAGGCGGAGTATCTGGGCCGGGGCGTGAGCTACTGCGCCACCTGCGACGGGATGCTGTTCCGGAACCGCCCGGTGGCGGTGGTGGGCCGCAGCGGCGGCGCGCCGGGGGAGGCCAATTACCTCCAGAGCATCGGCTGTCAGGTGGTCTACGTCTCCCCGCAGCCCCCGGAGGGGCTGGACCCGGCCATTCCCTACGTCAAGGCCAGCCGCCTGGCGGTGCGGGGGGAGCAGACCGTCACCGGGCTGGAGGCCGACGGCAGCCTCATCCCCTGCGCCGGGGTATTCATCCTCCGGTCCGCCGTGGCCCCCGCCGACCTGCTGCCAGGACTGGCGACGGAACACGGCGTCATCAAAGTGGACCGCCAGATGCGGACCAGTCTGCCCGGCGTCTTTGCCGCGGGGGACTGCACCGGCGGCCCGCTGCAAGTGGCCAAGGCGGTGGGCGAGGGCCATGTGGCTGCCCTGTCCGCCTGTGAATATTTGGACAAAAGAAAGGAAGCGTGATTTTATGCTCGTACACTTCTCTCAGGATGGGTTTGACAAGGCCCTGACCCAGGACCAGCTGATGATGGTGGACTTCTGGGCCGACTGGTGCGGCCCCTGCAAAATGCTGGGTCCCGTCATCGAGGACCTGGCCGCCAAGTACGACGGCAAGGCCCTGGTGGGCAAGGTCAACGTGGACGACGAGCCCCAGCTGGCCCAGCGCTACGGGGTCATGTCCATCCCCACGGTGATCTTCCTGAAAAACGGCAAGGAGATCGACCGCAAGGTGGGCGTCATGCCCGAGGGGGCCTTTACCGAGGTTCTGGACAAGAACCTGTAAGCCGGAGACACACAATTTCAGCTTATCGAAAAAGTGGCTTCGCCGCTTTTTCGACAGCCTGACAATTTTCCCCCTTGTTTGTTCCTAAAATTTTGCACAATTCCATTTTTTCTTCGGAAAGCGACCTGTTTTCTCAAAGCAGGCCGCTTTTCTTCCCTTTTCTCTGGTTCACTTTTGTCAGGCAGCGCACTATTTTGTAAGATAGCATAAATATTACACAAAAATTTTCGGTTGACTGCTCTGTTTTTTCACGGTATTATCAAGTCAGTTGATAGCGTGTCCCGGGCCGCAGACCCCATCGCATATCAAAATGTTGAAGAGGAGAGAAGATCATGAAAAAAGCGGCGAAGCAGTCCACATTGTTGATGGGACTGAACCTAGGAACCATCCTATTGGTGGTGATCCTTGCCCTCTCGTTTCTGTTTTCCATGTCTGTGGACAACCGTGCAATACAAATGTACGAGAACGAGAAGGAACTGACGGCAGCCGCCCAGCAGTTCTTGGACGGCTCCGGTTATCTGACCGAACAGGCTCGGGCATGTGCCGTCACGGGGCATCGAAGCTATTACGACAACTATGTCAATGAGGTCAACAACCTGAAAAACAGAGAGATCGGGTATCGCAGGATGCAGCAGGTAGGCATCACCGCGGAGGAGGAAGCTCTCATCTCCCGGATGTCCCAGATATCCAATGACCTGGTGCCCCTGGAGGAGAACGCCATGACTTCGGCCATGGCAGGCAACATCGAGGGCGGCATTTCTTACATGTTCGGAACCAAGTATAGCACCGCGCTGGGGGAGATCCAATCCCTCCAGCAGGAACTGCTAAACCAAATCCAGACCCGGGTGATGTCGGAAATCAACCGGCAGCGCACGGTTGTGCTCACCATGCAGGTGGTAGTCATTGCGCTGGCCTGCGCCATTATTCTGTCTCAGATTTTCAGCACTCTGTTTACGCGGAAAAAGATTATTCGTCCTCTCCGGTGCGTTCTGGCAGAGGTTCAGGAATTTTCAAAAGGGAACCTGTCCTCCACCTGCGAGGTGGATGAGGATACCTCGGAGCTGGGGATGCTGGTCTACGGTATCAATCAGATGCGCTGTCATCTCGAGGGCTATGTCTCCGATATTCGGGAAAAGCTGACCTGTATGGCTGCTGGGAACTTTGATCTCTCCGTGGACATGGAGTATATGGGCGATTTTTCCGGTATCAAGGCCGCTATTGAGCATATTATCGCAGCCATGAGCGGCACATTCCGGGAAATCAACACCGCAGCCAAGCAGGTGGCCTCCGGGGCCGACCAGGTGGCCAGCGGTGCCCAATCCCTGAGCCAGGGCACCACCGAGCAGGCCAGTTCGGTGGAGGAACTCTCGGCCACCGCCCAAGACATTTCAGGCAAAATTGCCCGGAGTGCCAGCAACACCAGGGAGGCCAATGAGTTGACCATCACCGCCGGCACCAAGATAGGAGAGAGCAAACAGAAGATGGAAGAACTTCTGGGGGCCATGGACGAGATCAAGCAGACCTCTCGGCAGATCCAGGGGATCATTGGAACCATTGATAACATCGCTTTCCAGACTAACATCCTCGCATTGAACGCCGCAGTGGAGGCTGCCCGGGCGGGCACCGCAGGAAAAGGATTCGCCGTGGTGGCCGACGAGGTGCGTAACCTGGCGAGCAAGTCAGCCGAGGCATCCCAGACCACGCAGGAGATGATTCAAAAGGCTATTTCCGCCGTGGAGCAAGGCAATGTTCTGGCCGCCGATATGGCGGCGGGGATGGAGGATACCGCAGCAGCAGCTGAGAAGGTGGTGGCATCCATCAAGCGCATCGCAGAGGCCTCCGCCGATCAGGCTCAGGCGGTGGGTCAGATCGCCCAGGGGCTGGATCAGATTGCCGCGGTCGTACAGACCAATTCTGCCACCTCAGAGCAGAGTGCTGCCGCCTGTGAGGAGCTCTCCAGTCAGGCTACCACGCTCAAATCCCTGGTGGAGCAGTTCCAGATCAGGAACGACAGCAGGGGGCATCGGACAGCCCCATCCCAAACTTACCCTGATACGCTCCGGGCAGAGTCTTCCCAGGGCAGCTACGATTGATTATGGGGACGGTTCCTGTGATTACAACCGGGTCTCTGCGTTTGGACGCAAGGGTTCATGGACCTTCGGCCCCCCCTCATCCGGCCCGCGAAGCGGGCCAGCTTGGCAAAAAAAGGCTTCGCCACTTTTTTGCCAAGCTGCAAACATTTTCGCTGCGTTAAAATTGAGAAGATTTTAACGCAGTGAAAATGTTGTTGATTTCAAGGAAAGGGGACCCTGACGGTCCCCTTTCCAACTATCCCTCCCTCCGAACCCTTTGGTC
>URTG01000164.1 GCA_900550705.1 uncultured Eubacteriales bacterium
CAGACCCTGTCTGGCAGCTTGAGTCAGTGCGCCTTTGCGGATAAAAATTCAGAGGTTATCCACAGTTTTTATTGGGCTCCTATTGTATAATGCGATTTTTGGTGTTTATGAGGTGTTGCCCTAGCCTCAACCACCGCAGAGCGGCAGCGGGCGGGGAAAGTAAGCACAACCACAAGTCTGCACCCGCGCCGGTCAAGTCTCCACCAGGCTTCCCCTCCGAATGGCTCCCCCGGGTCCGGGGCCGCAGCCCCGGCGAACTTTGGCTACTTTCCTTCGCGGGAAAGTAGCTCGCCCGCAGGCGGACCCCCCCGTCCCCAGGCAGAACCCCCGAAAATACAAAAAAGTCTCTCTCTTGCGTACAAACCAAAGAGAGGAACCTTTTTTCACACCCCCACCGCCCGACGGTAGGGGGCCTTCAAAAACTGCCGATAGAACACCAGCCCGATGAGGCTGGTCACCGTCTCCGTCACCGGGAAGGTGAACCAGAACCAGGACAGCCCAAAGCGGGAGAACAGAACGCCCAGAGGGACAAACAGCACCACCGTCCGGGCCACGGTGAGGGCAGAGCTTTTCATCCCGGAGCCCACCGCCTGGAAAAACACCGGGAACAGCAGGGAGGTCACCTGGGGCAGAAAGCTGACGCCGATAATGCGAAAGCCCCATTGGGCAATGCGGGCCACCTCGGCGTCCTGGGTAAAGGCCCGGACCATGGGCACGGGGAACAGCTCATAGCACATCATGCCCACAAACATCATGACCCACCCGAAGATGGCCGCCACCCGGACGGTCTGGCGGCAGCGGTCCACGTCCTGGGCCGCGTAGTTAAAGCTAATGATGGGCACGATACAGGTCTGCATGGCCCCCAGGGGGATGAAGAAAAAGGTCTGCCACTTGTAGTAAATGCCCAGGGCGGTCACCGCCTGGTCGGAGAAGCCCGCCAGGATCAGATTCAGCCCCAGGATGTAAAACGTATAGGCCGACTGCATCAGCATATTGGGAAAGCCCAGCCGCAACGCGGTGGACACCCCCTTGGGATAGAAACTCCGCGCCGGCGAGGGGTAATGCCCGCCCCGGAGGACGATGGCGGCGGCCACCATCTGCCCCACCACCGTGGCAATGGCCGCACCGGCAATGCCCAGCCGGGGCAGACCCCATAGGCCGAAGATCAGCAGGGGGTCCAGAACGATGTTGGTGATCGCCCCGGCGATCTGGGCAACCGTGGGGGTCTTCATATCGCCGTTGGCCTGGTGGACCTTGGTCCACACACTTTCCAGGAACAGGCCGATGCTGGCGGTGCAGACGATGCGGCCATAGACCACCACGTCCCGGATGACCTCCGGCGAGCTGGTAGACATCCGGGCATAGCACGGCATGACGAACCAGCTCACCACGGCAAACAGCACCCACAGCACCAGGCCCACGGGGGTGGACAGACCGGCGTACCGCCGGGCATCCTCCTCCCGGCCCACGCCAAGACGGGCGGCCATCACCGTGTTGATGCCCACGCCGGTGCCCACCGCCAAGGCGATCATCAGCAGCTGCATGGGGTAAATGATGGACAGGGCCGTCAGGCCGGAGTCGCCGTATTTGCCCACAAACAGGCTGTCTACAATGTTATACAGGGCCTGGATGAGCTGCGCCAGCATGACCGGCGGGGCCAGCTTCCGTAAAATGCGGCTGATTTTTTCCGTTCCGAACAGTTGAGAAAGCTCCATGATCGTTTCTCCCCTTTCCGTCTCAGATGGGGGCTGCCAGCCGATGGAGACCCGGGCAGCAGACCGCCTTTTTTATGTAAGACGCAGCTCCCCTTCCCCGGATTCCACGGGGATAAGGGGACCATCGCGCTCCGCCCCGGCTCCAGCGGAGCGAACGAGATTAGGATACCGCGAACTGTCACCTTTGGCAAGAGCGCGTTTTCACAGAATTTCGCCCCCGCTCTCTCGAAAATCCCGGAAAATCCGCCGAGGGCCGGGCGCAGCTCTTGTCCCCAGCCCGGGAACATGGTATGATAGGGGAAAATCACTGGATTCGCAGGAGGCAAACCTTATGAAGCAGATCAATTTTGTTGCGCCGGAGACCGCCGCGGCGGCGGTACAGTCCGGCGACTGGGTGGACTACGGCTTCGGCGCGGGCTTTCCCGAGCTGATGGACCGGGCGCTGGCCGCCCGGAAGGGAAAACTCACCGACGTGAAGATTCGCGGCGGCCTGGTGATCCGGCCCCGGATCGAGGTGGTGGAGCAGGACCCAGAGCAGGAGAGCTTCACCTATTACAGCTGGCACATCGGCGACTATGAGCGCAAGCTGCAAAAGCGGGGACTGGTCCAGTTCCTGCCGGTGGTGCTCCGATCCCTGCCCTATCTCTACCGGGACAAGCACCTGCGGTGCGACGTGGCCTGTGTGCCCGTCTCCAGGCCGGACCCGGATGGCTACTGCGGCCTGGGCATCTCCAACTACGCCTGGCGGACCATTTTCGAAAGCGCCCGCACCGTGATCTTCGAGATCAACGAGCACTACCCCATGCTCCAGGGGGTAGACGGCTCCCACCGGGTCCATCTCAGCGAGGCGGACTTTGTGGTGGAGGGTCCCCATGAGCCGCTGCCCCTGCGGACCTATCGGGAGCCCAGCGCCACCGACATGGAGATCGCCCGCCGGGTGGTGGACCTCATCCCCGACGGGGCGGTGCTGTCCCTGGGCGTGGGCGGCGTGCCCTATACCGTGGCGAAAATGCTGGCCCAATCGGACAAAAAGGACCTGGGCTGCCACACCGGCACCCTCAGCGACCCGTTTCTGGAGCTGTATCGGGCCGGCAAGCTGACCAACGCCCGGAAGGAGCTGGACACCGGCCTGTCCGCCTGGAACCTGGCCATGGGCTCCCAGGACCTGTACGACTGGCTGTCCGCCGAGCCGGAGCGGTTCCACCCCGGGGACCTGGACTATATCCACTCGGTGGAGCGGATCGGCCGCCTGAACAACGTCATCAGCATCAACGGCGGAGTCCAGCTGGACCTGATGGGCCAGGAGAACGCCGAGAGCGCCGGTACCCGGCAGCTGTCCGGCATCGGCGGCCAGATGGATTTTCTGGAGGGGGCCTTCCGTTCCCCCGGCGGAAAGGGGTTTCTCTGCATCAACTCCTCCCGGGTGACCAAGGACGGGGAGCGGAAGTCCAACATCCTCCCCGCCATCCCCGCCGGCAGCACCGTCAGCGCCCCCCGGACCATGATCCAGTATGTGGCCACGGAATACGGCGTGGTCAGCCTGCCCGGCAAGTCCCTGAAGGAGCGCGCCCAGGCCATGGCCTCCATCGCCCACCCCGACTTCCGGGAGGAGCTGCTGCGATACGCGGCGGAGCATTTCGGCTAAGCCGGAGCATCCTGAAATGCTCCGGCCGGGTGATGGATTGGGCAGAGGCGCCCTTTTTGAAAAAAGACGTCGGAAAATGAAAAAGGGCGCCGCTTTTTTGGCCCGTCAAAGCCGACAAAACGACACCCAAAAATTTGTGATCTTTTTTTCGCGAGATTGATGTTTTTTTCGAGAAAAGCGCCCATTCAAAAAAGGCACCGGAGGCGAAAAGCTGTCACGATTCGGATATGCCCCAGTTCGAATCACGTCAGTTGCTCCGAAAGCGCTATAAAAATCTATGGTTCAAAAGAAGAAATCCGGGCTCGAAAAAGCCCGGAAACGGTTGATGCGCCTGGCTTTGCGCC
>URTG01000165.1 GCA_900550705.1 uncultured Eubacteriales bacterium
TCCACGGAGCAGAACCACTGGGGGGTGGCCCGGAAGATGATGGGCTTCTTGCAGCGCCAGCAGTGGGGATAGCTGTGGACGATGTCCTCGCTGGCGAACAGCGCGCCGCTCTCCTTCAGGTCGGCCAGGATCACGGGGTTGGACTCCTCGGTCTTCATGCCGGCGTATTTGCCGGCGTAGTCGGTGTGGCGGCCCCGGTCGTCTACGGGGACCACCATCTCCATGCCGTACCGGCGGCAGGTCTGGTAGTCGTCCGCGCCGAAGCCGGGGGCGGTGTGGACGCAGCCCGTGCCGGAGTCCATGGTGACATAGGGGGCCAGCAGCAGACGGCTGGTCTTGGGCAGGAAGGGGTGGTCGGCCAGCATATTCTCGAAGAAGGAGCCGGGGTGGCGCTCCAGGATCTCATAGGAATCGAAGCCGCCGATTTTCATCACCTTGTCCACCAGGGCCTCGGCCATGACGTAAATTTCGCCGTTGGGGGCCTGGGCCAGAACGTAGCTCTCGTCGGGGTGCAGGGCGATGGCCAGGTTGCCGGGCAGGGTCCAGATGGTGGTGGTCCAGATCACGAAGAACAGCTTGCTGTGGTCCACGCCGGGCAGCTTGCCCAGGTCGTCGTGCAGGGGGAACTTGACGTAGACGGTGGTGCAGGGGTCGTCCTGATACTCGATTTCGGCCTCTGCCAGGGCGGTCTCGTCGTGGGGGCACCAGTACACGGGCTTCAGGCCCTTGTAGATATAGCCCTTGCCGTACATCTTGCCGAAGACCTTGATCTCCTCGGCCTCGAAGCTGGGGTCCATGGTCTTATAGGGGTGCTCCCAGTCGCCCAGAACGCCAATGCGCCGGAAGCCCTCCATCTGCACGTCGATATAGTGCTGGGCAAAGTCGTGGCAGGCGGAGCGGAACTCGGGCACGGACATGGCCTTGCGGTTCAGCTTATTCTGCTTGATGATGGCGGACTCGATGGGCATACCGTGGTTGTCCCAGCCGGGGATATAGGGGGTGTAGTAGCCCCGCATGGCATAGGACCGGGTGATGATGTCCTTCAGGGACTTATTCAGGGCGTGGCCCATGTGCAGGCCGCCGTTGGAGAAGGGAGGGCCGTCGTGCAGGGAGAAGCGGGGCTTGCCCTCGTTCTTCTTCAGCAGCGCGCGGTAGAGGTCCAGCTTGTTCCAGGCCTCCAGCATACCGGGCTCCCGCTTGGGCAGGCCGGCGCGCATGGGGAAGTCGGTTTTCGGCAGATTGATGGTCTTGTTGTAATCCATGGTCTAGCGTTCCTCCTATAGTAGTAAAATAACGCGGTTTGATGAAAACAGGGGCAGAGAAAACAAAAAGCGCCCTTGTCTCACAAGAGACAAAGGCGCAAACCTCTGCGGTACCACTCTTTTTGCCGCCCTGGGGAGGACGGCCACTCAAGGTAAGCCCGGTAACGGGGGCGGCCGGAGAGACCTAGTAGTCCGGCAGGGACGTTCGGTCTTCTGCTCCGAGGTGATGTTCCTTCCTCTCCCCCCGGCCGTCTTTCACCGGACGACGGCTCTCTGTGCGGGGCGCGGAGGGGAGCTACTGTCCTCATCAACGCATATTCCAAGTATTTGCCCCCATATTTTATCCACTTTCCCGGGGAATGTCAAGGGCAAAAGTGTCTGGTTTTCAAGACTTTTGTTAATCTTCATCGATTTTTAATTCCCTTTCCAAAAAACCTGTGTTATAATACCGCTGTATCTTGCCCTTATGGGGCAGGTCATAGAGCAAACCATGCGCTGCGGCACGCTGCCGGGGCGCAATCGCGTTCGACGTTAAGGTGGGAATATCCTTGGAAAAGAAATATGACGTTTTGATTGTGGGTGCGGGCTACGCCGGAGCGGTGGCCGCCCGGGCCCTGGCCGAGGGGGGCAAGCGGGTGCTGCTCTGGGAGCGGCGGGACCATGTGGGCGGCAACGCCTATGACTGCGTGGACCCGGCGGGCATCCTTGTCCACAAATACGGCCCCCACATCTTCCATACCAACGACAAGCGGGTCTACGACTGGCTGTCTCAGTTCACCCAGTGGCGGGACTATCAGCACCGGGTGGTGGCCAACCTGCCCGACGAACGGGGCGGCCGCATGACCTACCCCGTCCCCTTCAACCTCACCTCCCTGGAGACGGCCTTCGGCCTGGAGGAGGGCGCCCGGCTGGGGGAAAAGCTGCTGGCCGCCTACGGCCCGGAGCGGAAGGTCACCATCCTGGAGCTGCGGCAGAACCCCGACCCGGAAATTGCCGCCCTGGCGGACTATGTCTATGAGCACGTCTTCGTCCACTACACCATGAAGCAGTGGGGCCAGCGGCCGGAGGACATCGACCCCAACACCACCGCCCGGGTCCCCATCTTCCTGTCCCGGGACGACCGGTATTTTCAGGATACTTACCAGGGAATGCCCCTGGAGGGCTACACCACCCTGTTCCGCCGGATGCTGGACCACCCCAACATCACCGTGGAGCTGAATGTGGACGCCCTGGACCGGCTGGACCTGTCCGGCGAGCACATCCAGGTGAACGGCCGCATCTTCCGGGGCCAGGTCATCTACACCGGACAGGCGGACGAGCTGTTCCGCTTTCAATATGGCCCCCTGCCCTACCGCACCCTGGACTTCCGCTTCGAGACCCTGCACATGGACGACTTTCAGGGCTACGGCACGGTGAACTACACCGTGGACCGGGAGTACACCCGAATCACCGAGTTCAAGCACCTCACCGGCCAGACCGAGCCGGGCTGCACCACCATCGTCAAGGAGTACTCCAAGGCGTACACCGGCATTCTGGGCGAGATTCCCTACTATGCCATCATCAACCCGGAGAACAACGCCCTGTACGCCCGGTATCAGGCGCTGGCCGCCCGCTTCCCCAATCTGCACCTGCTGGGCCGGCTGGCGGAGTATAAGTATTACAACATGGACGCCATTGCGGGCAAGGCGCTGGACCTGGCGGCGGCGCTGTAACAAGGCGGAACCACCTCCCGCTCCCGGCGGGAGACTCAGGCGCTCCCCCACCGCGTTCGCTGCCCCTCCGGGAGAAGGCGACAGGCCGGGGCATTCAAAAAAGGATGGAGAAACAACTATGGATAAGCTAATTACCTTCGCGGTCCCCTGCTACAACTCCGCGGCCTACATGGAGCACTGCGTAGACACCCTGCTCCAGGGCGGCGACGACGTGGAAATCATTCTGGTGGACGACGGCTCCACCAAGGACGACACCCCGGCCATCTGCGACCGCTATCAGGCGCAGTACCCCCACATCGTCCGGGCCATCCACCAGGAAAACGGCGGCCACGGCGAGGGCGTAAACCAGGGCATCCGGAACGCCCGGGGCATCTACTTCAAGGTGGTGGACTCCGACGACTGGGTGGATGTCCCCTCGCTGCACAAGGCGCTGGACAAGCTGCGCCAGTTCGTCAAGGACGAGAAGCCGGTGGACATGATGATTTGCAACTATGTCTATGAGCACGTGGAGGACGATACCCAGCGGGTGATGAACTACCGGAACGTCTTCCCCCGGAACCGGGTCTTCGGCTGGGAGCAGATTGGCCGGTTCCGCCCCTCCCAGTATCTGCTGATGCACTCCGTCATTTACCGCACCCAGCTGCTGCGGGACTGCGGGCT
>URTG01000166.1 GCA_900550705.1 uncultured Eubacteriales bacterium
GGCGGGAAAAGAAAGGGCTGGAAATTTGAGGGCGGGTATAGTATAATGACTTGCCAATTGAAATAGCATAGCGCTGGTGTGTGGCGCGGATACCAAAGAGAAAGAGACCTGGAGGGTTTTGACATGACGTATATCCTCAGCTTTATCGTGGCCTTCGGCGTGGCCGTGATCGCCGGACAGATCCTGATCCCCCTGCTCCGCCGCCTGAAGGCGGGGCAGGCCATCCGGGAGGACGGTCCCACCTGGCACATGGCCAAGCAGGGCACCCCCACCATGGGCGGACTGATGTTCATTTTTGCCATCGCCGTGGCCATTGTGGCGGCGGGGTGGGAGCAGATGATGGCCGGGGAGCGGAACCACCTGTATGTGTTTCTGTTCGCCCTGGTGTTCGGCATCATCGGCTTTATTGACGACTTTCAGAAGCTCCGCCACCACGCCAACGAGGGCCTGACCGCCCCCCAGAAGTTCCTGCTCCAGCTGGCGGCGGCCATCGTCTTCACCGTGATCCTGCGGGTGGACGGCTACCTGACCCCGAACCTGTATATCCCCTTCCTGAATATGGAGATCGCCTTCCCCTGGGTGGTGTACATGGTCTTTGCCGCCTTTGTCATGGTGGGTACGGTGAACGCCGTGAACCTGACCGACGGCGTAGACGGCCTGGCCACCGGCGTGACCATTCCCGTGGCCCTGTTCTTCATGGCAGTGGCCGCCTGGTACGGCCGGCAGGATGTGGCCATTCTGGCCGCCGCTCTGGCCGGCGGGCTGTCCGCCTTTTTGATCTACAACTTCCACCCCGCCAAGGTCTTTATGGGCGACACCGGCTCCCTGTTCCTGGGGGGCATGGTCTGCGGCCTGGCCTTTGCCCTGAATCTGCCCCTGATCATCCCGGTGGTGGGCCTGATCTATGTGGTGGAGGTCCTGTCGGACATCATTCAGGTGGTCTACTTCAAAAAGACGCACGGCAAGCGCTTCTTCCGTATGGCCCCCCTGCACCACCACCTGGAGCTGGGCGGCTGGAGCGAGACCAAGCTGTTCTGCGTGTTTTCCCTCATCACCCTGGCGCTGTGCGTTGTGTCCTTCCTGGGTGTGATGAATCGCTATCCCATGTAACTGCGGGCCTTGTCAAAGCAGTGGCTTTACCCCGTTTTTGACAGGCTGAGGAGGTGTATCCATTGGCTCGAAAACGAAAGCGTGATCTGACCATGGCCCAGCAGCTGGCCCGGGGGCCGGTGGATCTGCCCTTTCTGATGCTGACCATGATGCTGGTGGGCATTGGCCTGATCATGGTCTTCTCCGCGTCCTACGCCTCGGCGTATTACGACTCCAGTAAGGTGGTGCAGAACAATCCGCTGTTCTATGTCCGGCGTCAGCTGGAGTTCGCCGTGCTGGGCACCGTGGTCATGTTCCTCGTTTCCCGGGTGAACTATGAGAATCTGCGGTGGCTGTCCATCCCCATTCTCCTGGGGGCCATCGTGCTGCTGGTGCTGGTGCTGACCCCCCTGGGCGTGACCATCAACAAGGCCAAGCGGTGGCTGCGGCTGTTTCTGCTGTTCGGCCCCACATTCCAGCCGTCGGAGATCGCAAAGATCGCCATTATTATTTTCTTCTCCGCCCGCCTGTCCAAGCGGGACACGGAGAAAAAGCGGAAGTATACCAACCGCACCCTCACCGGCCGGACGATGAACCGGCTGGAGAGGATCGGCTTTCTGGAGCTGGTGCCCTATGGCGCGGTGCTGGGCATCGTGCTGCTGCTGGTGGTCAAGGAGCCTCATATGTCGGGCACCATCCTTATTATGGTGGGCGCGGCCGCCGTGCTGTTTGCGGGGGGCATCAACATCTGGTGGTTCCTGTCCGCCGGCGGCGGCGTGGCCGCTCTGCTGACGCTGATCATTTTCAGCACCAACTACATGACCTCCCGGGTGGAGCTGTGGAAGGACCCCTGGCTCGACCCCCGGGGCAAGGGCTACCAGACCATCCAGTCCCTGTATGCCATCGGCTCCGGCGGCCTGCTGGGCCTGGGGCTGGGCAACAGCCGGCAGAAGTTCTTATACATCCCGGAGCCGGAGAACGACTTCATTTTCTCCATCGTGGTGGAGGAGCTGGGCTTCGTGGGGGCGGTGGTGGTGCTGCTGCTGTTCGCCCTGCTGATCCTCCGGGGCTACTGGATCGCCCTCCATGCCCGGGATAAGTTCGGCACCCTGCTGGTGGTGGGGATCATGACGCTGATGGCCGTGCAGGTGTTTCTGAACATCGGCGTGGTGACCAATATGATCCCGAACACCGGCGTGTCCCTGCCGTTTTTCAGCTACGGCGGCACGGCCCTGGTGATCCACATGGCGGAAATGGGCATTGTACTGGCGGTCTCCCGCCAGATCCCAGCGCCGAAGAACGACTGATCGACCGAGGAGGAGAACCGATGAACGTATTATTTACCTGCGGCGGCACCGCCGGCCATGTGAACCCGGCGGTGGCTCTGGCCCGCATTTTTCAGGAGAAGAACCCGGGCTGCAAGGTCCTGTTCGTAGGCGCGGACGGGGGCATGGAGAACAAGCTGGTGCCCAAGGAGGGCTACCAGATCCGCTCCGTGACCATCACCAACTTCCACCGCTCCATGCTGCCGGCAGACATCCTGCACAACGTGGGAACGCTCCTGAATATGCAGCGCTCCAAAAAGCAGGCCAGGGCCATTCTGGACGAGTTCAAGCCCGACCTGGTGGTGGGCACCGGCGGCTATGCCTCCTTCCCCGTGGTGAACGAGGCGGCCCACCGGGGCATTCCCACGGCGGTGCACGAGTCCAACGCCGTGCCCGGCCTGACCACCAAGGCCCTGTCCAAGGTGGTGGACCGGGTGATGGTGGGCTTTGAGGAGAGCCGCAGCCACTATGACGACCCCACCAAGGTGGTGGTCACCGGCACCCCGGTGCGGGGGGACTTCTTCCGCTACACCCGGGAGGAGGCCCGGAAGCAGCTGGGTCTCACCGACGAGCGCCCCCTGCTGCTGTCCTACTGGGGCTCTCTGGGGGCCGAGGTGATGAACCAGAAGATGCTGGACTTCATCGCCCAGGAGTGCTATGAGGGCGCGCCCTTCCGGCACATCCACGGCGCGGGCCGGGACTACCCCTGGATGCGGGAGGAGCTGCTCCGCCGGGGCCTGAAGCTGGGGGACAACGGGGTGGAGCTCCGGGAGTATATCTATGATATGCCCCTGGTGATGAGCGCCGCCGACGTGGTCCTGTGCCGGGCGGGGGCCTCCACCATTTCAGAGCTGACCGCCATCGCCAAGCCCTCCATTCTGGTGCCCTCCCCCAACGTCACCGCCAACCACCAGGAGAAAAACGCCCGGGTGCTGGCCGACCAGGGGGCCGCCGTGCTCCTGCGGGAGCAGGACTGCGGCGTGAACACCCTCTACGAGGCCGCCGGTCAGCTGCTGCGGGAGAAGAACCGCCGGGAGAGCATGATCCAGGCCCTGCACGGCATGGCCGTGCCCGATGCCGGAGAGAAGATTTACGAGACCCTGCGGAGCATGATGAAATAAGGCAGACTGTCAAAAAACTCGCTTCGGCCAAAGGGTTCGGAGGGAAGGATAGTTGGAAAGGGAACCGTCAGGGTTCCCTTTCCTTG
>URTG01000167.1 GCA_900550705.1 uncultured Eubacteriales bacterium
TGGCCGAAGGTCTCGCCCAGCTTGGTGAAGTCGGTCATGCCCCAGGAGGGGAACAGGCTGTAAAACCCGGCGTCGGGGGTGGGGACGTAAATGCCCGTGGCCTGGCACACCATGCCGATGATCCAGGTGAGCAGGATGCCGTACAGAATCGCGCCCTTACAGTGATAGAGATAGAACACCGCAGTGAGGAACAGCCCCACCAGGGCCAGCAGGGCGCAGATGCCGGAGGTGTGGAAGTTTTCGGTGAAGCTGGTGATGGTCACCAGGGTGGAGGAGTCCACGGACAGACCGGCGTTCTGCAGGCCGATGAAGGCGATGAACAGGCCGATGCCTACGGAGACGCCCCGCTTCAGCGTCAGGGGGATGGAATTAAAGATGGCCTCCCGCACGTTGGTCAGGGACAGGACGATGAAAATAAGGCCCTCGATAAACACGGCCAGCAGGGCCACCTGCCAGCTGTATCCGTATCCGGCCACCACGGTATAGGCCATGTAGGCGTTCAGGCCCATGCCGGCGGACAGGGCGAAGGGCAGGTTGGCCAGAAAGGCCATGCACAGGGTGCCCAGGCAGGAGGCCAGGGCGGTGGCCAGCAGAACGGCGGTGGAATCCATGCCGGCGGAGCCCAGAATGGACGGATTCACCGCCAGGATGTAGGCCATGGTCATAAAGGTGGTCAGACCGGCCAGGACCTCGGTTTTTACATTGGTGTTGTGACTGGATAGCTTGAAAACACGTTCAAACATTCTCTCTACTCCTTTTTTGCTTCTCCCAACCCCGAAAACGCCCCGGCGGAAGACGGGGCGCCGCAGCGAAATTTTGGGGGGTGCTGCTTGTGCGCCGGAGACGGGCTTACGCGCCCTCGTAGGCCACCACGGTCTCGGTGGGACAGGAGATCCGGTCCCGGCCGTGCAGGCCCTTCAGCTCCATGAGACAGACCACCCTGACCACGGTGGCGCCCAGCTGCTCCAGCAGACGGATGGCCGCCTCCAGCGTGCCGCCGGTGGCGATCAGGTCGTCCACCACCACCACCCGCATTCCGGGGGTGATGTCCTCCTTGTGGACCTCAATCTCTGCGGAGCCGTACTCCAGGTCATAGGCGATGTGCGCCGTGGCCCGGGGCAGCTTGCCCCGCTTGCGGACGGGGATAAACGCCTTGTGCAGGTTGTAGGCCATGGGCATTCCGAACAGAAAGCCCCGGGACTCCAGCCCCACGATGGCGTCGAAGGGCTCCTCGCCCACCCGGGCGGTCATTTCGTCCACGGCCAGCCGCAGTCCGTCGGCATCCTTCAGCACCGAGGTGATGTCCCGGAAGATGATGCCCGGCTTGGGGTAGTCCGGAATACTGGTGACGTATTGCTCCACCTTATTCATTGGTTCTCATGTCTCCTCCCCGGCGCAGGGGCGCTGCGCCGATGTACTGCGGCACAAAATGCCGCGCCGCCCTGCCATCGGCAGCGCAGCAAGGACTATTGTACCAAATCTCGCCGGTAATGCAAGGGAAAAATGCGGATTTTGGGGGGAATCGGAGTTTTTTACCAGGACCGGGGGAACGGCCCGGTTGATTTACGGCGAAGAATGTGGTATCCTGTAGGGACCATTGCTTTCACCACGAAAAACCGGGGCCGCGCGGCTGCGCGGCCAGGCAGGAGGATTCTGTATGTTTGACCCCCACCGCGCCGAGACCGCCCTTCCGGCTCTGCGCCAGACCATCAAAGAGCTGCACAGCCAGCTGGACGCCGCCGGCGGGCGGTTTTTGTTCGGCAGCAAGAACCAGAGCTTCAGCGAGGTGAAGCGCCACCTGGAGGCCCTGCGGAAGTGGGCCGACCGGGCCGCCGGAAAGCAGGGGGCAGAGACCGGGGCGTGGGTCCCGCTGGCCCAGTCTCTGCTGGACCGCAGCCGGGCCTATCTGGCGGAGCAGGAGAGCGCCGGGGGCAAAAACGCCGCCCGGGTCCAGGCCGTCCAGGCCGTGGCCGCCGCCGCCGAGGAGTGGCTCCGCCCGGACGAGCCGGAGGTCCCTGCCGCCGAGGACGAGCCGGCGGTCCCTGCCGCCGCAGAGGAGCCGGAGGAGGGTCCCGCCGTCCAGCCGGAGTCCGTGGCCGAGGAGCCGGTGGAGCCGATGGAGCCGATGGAGCCGGTGGAGGAGGAACCGCCGGAGCCTATGCAGGAGGAAGCGGACCCGGTCCCCGTCCTCACCTCCGACACCCCGTCCACGGGGCTGACGGCCCAGGAGCGCAGCCGCCTGCGGCTGGGGCAGTTCGCCTTCCGCCGCAGCGCGGGCCGGGACCCCGACGGGGCGGAGGCCGCCCTGGCTGTGGTGGCCTGGGGCCGGCTGGAGCGGGTGCTGGACCGGACGGCCACGGAGCTGCTGGACCCGGACGCCGCCGCCGCCGCCCGGGAGGCCATGTCCGGCGTGCTCCGCCGGGCGCCGGACCTGGCGGCCGACCTGCCCCCGGAGGGGGAGGACCTGACCTTCCGCCAGGTGAAGGAGTTCCTTCTGCGGGCCTCCGACCGGGCGCTGGAGGAGGAGGACGGCCTGAACAAGCCCCTGCCCAAGCCCAAGCGCAGGCGGAGCACCAAGACCAAGGCCGCCGCATTGTCCTGAAACGCAAAGGAACGCAGCGAAACGCCGTGAAAGCCCGAGTTCTCATCGGATTTTCACGGCGTTTTGCTGGGCTGTGTGCTAGAAAAATCTATGCAGGACAGCTCCTGGTGCTTCTGAGGGAGGAAGCGAGAGAATAAGAGAGGGAGTTTATCCGGGTCACATTCCGAAGCCGGTGACCACGGCCAGGACCATCAGGGCAGCCTGGGCCAGAACCACGGCGGAGGCCACGGGAATCACGAACTTCCACCATTTCTCCACCTTGATCCCGGCCAGACCGGCCAGCACGGCGGGGAAGGCGGTGGGCCACACGATGTTGGACAGGCCGTCGCCAAACTGGAAGGCCAGGACGGCGGTATCCCGGGAGATGCCCAGCAGGTCGGCCAGCGGAGCCATGATAGGCATGGAGGTGGCGGCCTGACCGGAGCCGGAGGGGATCAGGAAGTTCAGCAGGGTCTGCATGATCAGCATGGCCACGCCGCAGAACCAGGCGGGGAAGGCGGACAGAGGCAGGGAGAAGTAATACACCACAGTGTCGATGATGTTGCCCGCCTGAAGGACCATCAGGATGCCGCGGGCCAGGCCGATCATCATACAGGCCATAGCGATGTCGGTAAAGCCAGCGGAATACAGCTCGCCGATCTTGTTGGGACCCCAGCCCATGATGATGGCGCTGAGGATGCCCATGACCATGAACACGGCGGACAGCTCGGCAAAGTACCAGCCGTAGACCTTACAGCCGTAGACCACGGTCACGATACCGGCCAGCAGGACCAGCAGCACCAGCTTCTCGCGGATGCCGAAGGGGGCGTTCTGCACATCGGTCTCGTTCATGGAGTTGTGCTGGCTCTCGCCGTACACCAGGCTCTTGGTGGGGTCGGCCTGGACCTTCAGCGCGTAGCGGATGACGAAGATGGAGGCCACCGCCAGCATGACCATGTGGCAGAAGAAGCGGTAGCCAATGCCGGACAAGGGGGCCACCTCGGCGATGCCCTGGGCAATGCCCACGGTGAAGGGGT